>NZ_LOQG01000035.1 GCF_001517835.1 Caviibacter abscessus | reverse complement strand
TTTCTCTAGTTACATTTTGATTTTTCCCTATAGTATCTAAAGTATCACCTTTTAATCTTTGATTAAGTATTTCTATTTTTTTATCATCAGAATTGTGAGCTTTATTCAAATATTCTATAATACTTTCATTTTTTGTAATATATATACTCGTATATTTTTACTGAATATGATACAAGTATTAATGATTTTTCTATTTCATTAGGAGATAATGGACATATAATTTATAATTATTTAGATTTTAGGTATGTAAAAGGGGAAAAAAGTATAAATCTTTTATTAGATGATGATACTGTTC
>NZ_LOQG01000034.1 GCF_001517835.1 Caviibacter abscessus | reverse complement strand
ATTTATTATTTCATCTGTTGATAAGTCTGCCACTGTTCTTGTTGTTATCCATTGACCATCTCTTAAAATAGTTATTTCATCACAAATCGCTTTTATTTCTTCCATTTTATGTGAAATATATACAATTCCTACTCCATTTCCTTGCAGCTGTTTTATTATTCTAAATAAATGCCCTACTTCATTTTCAGTTAAAGAAGATGTTGGTTCATCAAGAACTAAATCAAGTTGTTCAAAGAAATGTTATGGATAATATCTGGCTTGGTAGATATCCTAAAAAATATGGATTAGTTGATGAAGATAAAATGTATAAAGATACTTTAGAGATTTTCAAAAAGTTGGATATAAAAATAGATCCTAGAGAAAAAGTTGAAAATTTAAGTGTATCTCAAATGCAAATGCTAGAAATAGCAAAAGCTGTGTCATATAATTCTAAAGTTTTAATT
>NZ_LOQG01000033.1 GCF_001517835.1 Caviibacter abscessus | reverse complement strand
CGACTAACATTTGTTCTTTAGGAAAATTAATTTCCGGTATAGTTAAAGCTTTAGGATTGATACTTAAAGTATCTGAATTTTTAGTATAATTTAATTTGTTAAATATAACTATATCACCAGTTACAGCTTTACTTAATTCAACTAAGTCGGTATGGCTCCAAGTATATATTTTATTTATTCTTTCCGTTTCGTTTTTATTAATATTATATACATCTGTATCAGGATAAATTTCACCTGAAATAACTTTTGCATATGATTAAAGAATATATGCCTTCTCCTCTTGATAATGTAAAAATAAACAGTTCTGTAAAAGAATTTACTGCACAAATATTTA
>NZ_LOQG01000032.1 GCF_001517835.1 Caviibacter abscessus | reverse complement strand
TGTGTTAAGCATTCTGTCAGCGTTTATCCTGAGCCAGGATCAAACTCTTCATTCTTTATTTCTTTTCAAGTTTTTTATTCCCTTGTTTCTTTTCACAACACCTTTTGTGTCTCTTCTTTTTTATTTCTTAACATCTTGTTTGCTTTTCTTTATTCTTTCATTGTCCTTCGTCCCCTGTTTTCCAGTTGACAAATCTTATATTACCAAACTCATTTCCTTTTGTCAAGGACTTTTTTTATTTTTTCCATAAAAATTTTAAGTTTAATTGTTTAGGCCAGATAAATTGGGAATGATTGTACATTATTTATATAAATTATATAAAAAGAAAAGGCACAAATAAATTGTTATTTGTACCTTAACTTTGAGATTTAATAATTTGTGTGGTAAACGTTTATTATAAATAACTATCCTAATAACGAAAAATGAAGTATAAAAATAATTGTAAGGAACCAAACCGTTATTTTTATGTTCTTTACTTCACCTTTTGCTATCATTGTTATAACATATACAATAAATCCTGCTGCAATACCATCAGCTATTGAATATCCTAATATCATCATAATTATTGTGAAAAATCCTGATGATGCAGCTGTAAAATCATGCCAATCTATATTTGATAATTGTGTTGCCATTAATATTCCTACACATATTAATGCAGGTGCTACTACGCTTGGTGTAATAAGCGTTAGTAATGGAAAGAATAAAGTTGAAAGCAAGAACAAAGCTCCTGTTGTTATTGCTGTAACTCCTGTTCTTCCTCCAGCTGCAACACCACTTGTTGATTCTATATAACTTGTAACTGTTGAAGTTCCAAGAACTGATCCTATTATTGTTCCTGTAGAATCTGCAAGTAATGCTTTATTTATATTTTCTACATTTTCATTTTCGTCAACTAATCCAATTTTACCGCATATTGCTAATAGCGTTCCGGCAGTATCAAAGAAATCAACGAATAAGAACGTAAATACAACTATAAATATATCTTTTTTACCTATTATTCCTTTAAATCCTTGTAAAAATGAACCAAATGTTTCATATTTGAAATTTACAGATACAACATTTGAGAAATACGGCATATTTTCATATCCCATGTATCCTAATATTAAACCTATAACTGATGTTATAATCAAGCTGAAAAATAGAGCTGCTCTAATATTTCTACTCATTAAATATATTGTAATAAGAAGTCCTACTATAGCAAGTAGCGTTGAAGGATTTCTAAGATTTCCTATACCAACTAAAGTGGCTTCATTTTTAACTATTATTCCTGAATTAACTAAACCTATAAAAGCAATAAAAAAACCTATACCTGCCCCTATTGCTTGTTTTAATGATGAAGGTATAGAATCAATTATTTTTTTTCTTACACCTGTTAATGAGATAATTAAGAAAATAATACCAGATAAGAAAACTAAACTTAGTCCTTCTTGCCAAGTGTAACCATAAGTTAATACTACTGTGTATGTAAAGAAAGCATTAACTCCCATACCTGGTGCTAGTGCAACTGGATAATTTGCAATAATTCCCATTAATATTGAAGCTATTCCTGCTGAAAGAGCAGTCGCAATAAATACTGATTGTTTTGGCATACCTGTTGCTGATAATATAGCTGGATTTACCCCTAAAATATATGCCATCGTCAGAAATGTCGTTATTCCTGCAATAATTTCAGTTCTTAAACTGAATTTACCAAAACGTTTTAACATTTAATCCTCCCTTTTGGAGCAATAAAAAAATACTCCTTTTTTCTTTATTAAAACCGTTTATAATAGAAAAACAAAGAGTATTTCTCTATCATAGTCTTAGATTTAATGGCTCTAAGGTAGAAACGCCTTTACCACTTTTAAAAGGCTTATACGATTTTCTTGATTAAATGATATCATTTTTGCATATTTTTTGCAAATACTTTAACAAAATAATGCAAACTACCTAAATTTTTTCATTCTTTTTATATTTAGCATCGCTACAAACGATACCCCTACATCACCAAACACAGCTAACCATAATTTTGCACTGCCAAGCATTCCAAGTATAATTATTATTGCCTTAACAAAGATAATAATTGATATATTTTGATATATTATACTTTTTATTTCCTTTGATATATTCTTTAAATATGCAACCCCTTTTAAAGACTCATTATTAAATACTACATCAGCACTTTCTATTGCCATATCACTTCCGCTTATTCCCATGGCAATTCCTACACTAGCTTTTGCTATTGCAGGTGCATCATTTATACCGTCTCCTACAAAAATTATGTCCTTATTTTCCATAAGTTTTAATTTTTGTTCAGGTAATAATTCATAAAAATAATTATCTAAATGTATACTTTTTTTAATTTTTTCAACTTGTTCTTTATTATCTCCTGTAAGCATTGATATTTCTTTTATCCCTGAACTTCTAATCATATCAATTGCTTCTATACTATCATTTTTTAATTTATCAAAAACATATATATTACCAACTATAACATTATCAATAGCAACATATATACTTCCATTATCTTTGACGCTTATATTATTTTTCACCATAAGTTTGCGATTTCCAATAAGTACATTATGATTATCAATTGTAGCTCTTAAACCTAATCCTGATATTTCTTCATAATTTATTATAGTCTTATCAGTTTTTATATATTTTAAATATTTGACTATACTTTTTGATATAGGGTGATTTGAATATTTTTGCAATACATATATATACTCAAGTATTTCTTCATTTGTCACTTCTATTTTAGATATTTCAAATTGTCCCGTTGTTAAAGTTCCAGTTTTATCTAAATATAGCGTATTGATTTTTAAAATTTTATCAAATATATTTATATTTTTTATATGTATTCCCTCTTTTGCCAAATTAGTTATTGCATTAACATAAGTAAGAGGTATAGCTAAAACCAATGCACAAGGACAAGCTACTATTAATAAAACTATGCTGTTATATATAGATTTTTCAACATCAACATTTTGAAAAAAAAGTGTTGGAATGATAAGTATTAAGATGGATAATAAGATTACTATAGGGGTATACCATTTAGCAAAACTTGTTATAAACTCATCAACTTTAGTCTTTTTATTAAGTGATTCTTTTGTAAGTAAATATAATTTGTATAACGTAGAATCTGTATATTCATTAATAACTTTAATTTTTAATATATTTGTTAAATTTATACTGCCGGCATATACAATATCTCCAGTCACAACTTCCTTAGGTTTTGATTCTCCACTTAAAACTGCCTGATTTATATATCCACCTTGGTTTATAACAAAACCGTCAATAGGTATTTGCTCACCAACTTTTACTATTATTTCATCACCTTTTTTTATTTTTTCAACCAAAATATTTTCACTATTTTTATTATTTATTTTATCTACTGTTTTAACTTTAAATTTTAACAAATTTTCTATATTTTTATTTGACAATCTTTTTGAATTTTCCAAAAAGTATTCTCCCATTGTATAAAAAACCATAACAGCACTTGACTCTTCAAAGGCCCCTATTATAAACGCAGCAATAGTTGATATAGTCATTAATATATATTCACTGAAATAATCTTTTTTCTCTATACTTATATATGCTTTTATTAAAATAGGTAAACCTATAACAGCATACGCTAAGATATATAGTGGCGTATAAAAAAAATATAAATGAGTGTCCAAATAAAAATATTTTTGTATAAATTCTGTTATAAATGCACAGAAAAACACTATCCATCCTAAAAATAAAAGATATTTTTTTTCCATAAAATTCTCCATTAAAGAAAAATCCTAACCCAATAGGGATAGGATTAATTATTCTTCAGTTTTTTCTTCTTTTTCTGTTATTATTTGTCTTCCTCTATATAGCCCAGTTTCTAAATTTAATCTATGTGGTCTTCTTACTGTTCCATCTGCTTCAACAATAATTGCTGGTGCTGATATTCCATCATGTGATCTTCTCATATTTCTTTTTGCTTTAGAGGTTCTCTTCTTTGGTACTGCCATTCTAAGGAACTCCTTTCATTCAATTACATATAATACAAACTATTATATAAAATTTAAAATATATTTGTCAAGATGTTTTTATTTACTTGTTGTATCTCTAGCCTTTTCTATTCTCACTCCATATTTAAAATATTTTCCCCAATATTTATTATCTAAACTTGATAAAATTACGCCTTGTGAAGATGATGCATTTATAAACAAGGAATTACCTACATAAACCGCTGTATGGTTTACTCTATTTTCCGGTCTGAAAAATAGCACATCTCCAGGTTTCAAATTAGCTCTACTAACAATTTTACCTTGTTTTGCTTGATCCACACTAACTCTTGGTAACTCATATCCAAATACTTCTCTATACACTCTTCTTGTAAGTGCTGAACAATCTATACCTGACTTTGAATCGCCACCCCATTGGTATTTTGTACCTTTCCAATCTGAAAAACTATTCATAAGCTCATTATATAATATTAAATTATCAATTTGTTCATAAGCATTTGATAAACTGTCAACCAATTCATATTGCTTTAATTGTATATATGCCTCATCATGCACATATTCCTTATCAAAATTATCAGGTTCTTCTTGCTGTGCTTCATTTATTAAACAATCTATACCACTGCAATTATTCGTATCTGCAAAAGTTGTTGTTATTGATGTTATAAGGAAAATAAATAATATCATGATTTTAATTTTTTTCATATATAAATCTCCTAAAAATCAAGGATTACATTAACAGGTCCATTTGATTTTGAAATTGTATCCATTTGTGTTTTAAATTCTCCGGTAACAATATTTTTATATTGTGATTTTAGTTTTTCTATAAATTCATCATATATCTTATTTGCATATTCAAAATTAGCACTTCCATCAAAACTTAAAGTTTTTCCTTTTTTTGAGGTTGCATATAAAGAAAAATTTGGAACTACCAATATGTCTCCAGATATATCAACTATGCTTTTCTTTAATTTCCCCTCTTCATTTTCAAAAAAACCAAGTTTTAATAATTTATCAACAGCTTTTAAAACTCTATCTTGGCTTTCTTCTTTTTTTACTCCAACATATACTAATAAACCTTTTTTTATATTTCTTTTTTCAGTATTATTTATTAATATATCTGCATAGTCTACTCTTTGTATTAAAAGTCTCATTAATATCTATCCTCATTTTTCTTATTAAATACTATATCTAACGGACAACCTTCGTATCCAAAATATTCTCTTAATTTATTTTCAATATATCTTTTATATGAAAAATGAACTAATTCCGGATTATTTGAGAAAAATACAAATTTAGGTGGAGCAACTCCAACTTGTGTAGCATAATTTATTTTTACCGCTCTACCTTTTCTTGTTGGAACAGGATTTTGTGCTATCATATCTGCAAGAACTTGGTTTAAAATTCCTGTTGATATCTTTTTATTATACTCTTCATTAATATCAGAAACAAGATTTATTACATCAAGTGTTCTTTTTCCTGTAAGTGCAGATATTGTTATTACTGGTGCATAATCAAGAAATGGCATTTCAGCTTTAACTTTATCTGTAAATTCTTTAACTGTATTATTATCTTTTTCTACTAAATCCCATTTGTTAATAGCAATTATAATTGGCTTTTTAGCCTCAAAAATAAGTCCTGCAACTCTTTTATCCTGTTCTGTCACAAGCTCTGTACTATCTAACATAAGTATACAAACATCTGCTCTATCAATTGCCTTTACGGCTCTTAATACGCTGTAATATTCAATACTGTCCTCTAGTTTTGATTTTTTTCTAATTCCTGCCGTATCTATTATTGTATATGGTTTTGAGTTATACTTAAAACTTGAATCTATACTATCTCTTGTTGTTCCGGCTATATCACTTACTATACTTCTTTCTTTATTTAAAATTTTATTAACAAATGATGACTTCCCTGCATTTGGTCTTCCTAAAACTGCTATTTTAAGTCCTTCTTCAATATTATCTGTTTTATTTGAATCAAATTTAGAAACAACCACATCAAGCATATCTCCAAAATTTGATTTATGCTCTGCCGATATTCCTAAAACTGTTTCAAAACCTAGTGCGTAAAATTCAAAAATATTATCTTTATCTTTTAAATAATTATCTATTTTATTTACAGCTACTATTACCTTTTTATCTTGTTTTCTAAGTATACTTGCAATTTCTTCATCAAGCCCTGTAATTCCTGCTTTACCATCAACAACAAATATAATAACATCTGCTTCATCAATAGCAACATATGCTTGTTCTTTAATTTTTTTTAGCATAAAGTCGTTACTTCTTGGTTCTAATCCACCTGTATCAACTAGCACAAATTCTTTAGATAACCATTCAATATTTCTATAAAGTCTGTCTCTTGTAACCCCAGGCTCATTATTTACTATTGAAACCCTATCACCTATTAATTTATTAAATAATGTTGATTTACCAACATTAGGTCTTCCAACAATTGCAACTATCTGTCTTCTCATAGAACTCCTTTCTTATAGTTCAACTATATCTATATTATTTACTACTTTAAAGAGTTCTATTTCCTGTTTGGTAATAAATAACTTAAAACTAATTTTATCTAAGTAACTTTTTTCTATAATTTCCATATTATTACTAGATATTATTCTTTCAATATGTGATAAATTTGAATATTCAAATAATAATATCACATAAAATCTTTCAACATACTCTTCAATTTTAACTTTGTTTATAAGTAACTTTGCAACATTTGCATATGCTCTTATAAGTCCTCCCGCACCAAGTTTAACTCCACCAAAATATCTTGTTGCAACCATAGCTATATTATATATTTCTTTTCTCTCAACTATATCCGCCATTGGTTTTCCGGCAGTATTATTTGGTTCATTGTCATCACTATATTTAAAATATTCTACTTTATTTTCTATAACTCTATAAAGCGGAACATTATGAGTGGCATCACTATGTTTTTGTCTAATACTTTCAATATATTCACGAGCCTCTTTTACACTTTTTACAGGCTTTATATACCCTATAAATTTAGACTTTTTTTCAACAAATTCTATTATTTCTTCTTTTTCAATTATTTTCATTATATTATCAAATATAAAAGGAAATAATAAATTCTATCAAATATATCTGTATATCTTAATACAAGATATAGCAAAATAAATGAAATTATAGTATTTGATTCTAAGAAATAATAGATTTTACCATATAGTTTTGGTATAAATTGAAGAAGTATCTTACTTCCATCAAGTGGTGGTAATGGCAATAAATTAAATGCTACAAGAACTAAATTTTGAATTGTAAATGCTATTAAAATTTCTCCAAAAAAAGTTCCTTGTATAAACGTTATATTTTTAAATAAAATAAAACCAAGTATCGCTAATAATAAATTACATAATATTCCCGCTATACTTACAAAAAATACAGCATATTTTTTTCTACTTAAAGCATAATAATTAACAGGTACAGGTTTTGCACTACCAATTATTATAGGAGATCTTAAAATTATTAAAGTAACAGGTAATAATAATCCTGCTAAATCCACGTGATTTAAAGGATTAAGACTTAATCTTCCTGCTCTTTTTGCTGTATCATCGCCAAATAAGTATGCAACATAACCATGTGAAATTTCATGCAAAATTACACTTATTATTAATACTATAATTGTAATTAATGTTTCTGTAAATTTACTGCCTCTAAAAACATAAATTAATAATATTGTTAAAATTATGTATTTAAAATATGGATATTTTGCATCAAAGTATTCTATTTCATAAAATAATCTTCTTATTTTTTTCATTTACTTACCTCTATTAAAAGATCTAATATCTGTGAATAACTATATCCAGAATATGCTAAACTCTTAGGTAATAAACTTGTACTTGTCATGCCAGGTAAAGTATTTATCTCTATCATATATGCTTTATTGTCTTTAATAAGGTAATCTATTCTTGCGTATCCCTTACATTTAACTGCATAATATATTTTTTCAGTAAATTTATTTATTTCTTTTTGAACTTTTTCTTCAAAGAAATATACATACTCATTTGCACCATCTTTATCATATTTTGAATTATAATCAAAAAAAGTTGACTTTAGTGCATCTATTCTAACTGGAGAATAAACTTTCCCATTAATTATAGGAACTGATATTTCTATTCCTTCAATAACTTCTTCAACTAATGCTTCATTATCAATTTTAAATACTTCTTCCAAAGCTTTTTCAAGTTCTTGTAAATTTGTAGCAAAACTTATACCTATGCTTGAACCACCGCTATTAGGTTTTACTATAACCTTATTACCTAAATGTTTTGGATATTCAAAACTTTCACCTTTTCTTATTAACACATATTTAGCTGTTCTTATACCATGGCTTTCAACTATTCTTTTTGCAACTTCCTTATCCATACATATAGCACTTGTTAAAGCTTTTGAGCCACTATAAGCTATTCCCATAGTATCAAGTATGGTTTGAACACTTCCGTCTTCTCCAAATGCTCCATGTAATGCAATATATGCAAAATCAACATTCATGTCTTTAATTTTAAATATATCTTCTTTTTTATCTATTCTAAGCTCTAAAACTTCGTACTTATTTTTATCCAGTTCTTTTATAATCTCCATTCCTGTTTTGATAGAAACTTCTCTTTCTGTTGAAATTCCACCATATATTACACATACTCTCATTTTTCCACCACTTTTCTTAATTGTTCAACTACCGGATTAAAAACTATTGCATTTTCTTCATTAAGACCGGCTAATATTTCGTGCATTTCCAATATATGTTTTGGAATGTTAGAATTTGTAAAATTATTATTCTCTACTTTAACACCATTTATAGTAATCTGTTCATTAATAATTACTATAAATTTAAGTATACCCGTTTGCTTTAATGCTGTTAATACTTCATCTGTTGGCTTTATTATACTTAAATATTCACTATATTTTTGCATATATTCCATAGTATATTTAGCAATTAATCCTAAAAATGTACTATCTATGTATGTTGTTTCACTTAAATCAAGCATAACGATTTTATCTGAATTTTCAAATAAATCAAGTACAGCTTGACTATTTTTCATAGTTGCTTTCCCATAAACTTTAATAACATTTACATTATCTAACGTTGCATATAAAATATCGTTCACAAATTTTCTCCTTATTTTAACTTGAACTTTCTTAATTTAACGACTTTTCAAACTCTTTATAATCCAGAAAAATATATGGTTTTTCACAAAAACTACAAACAGCTTCTATTTTCCCATCTTCTTTTAACATATTTAGAAGTTCATCTTTTGTACTTATTCTTGTTAATAAATCTTGAAATTTTTCACGAGAACAATCACAAGTATATTCTAAATCCTTTATTTCAAGTATTTTGTAATCCTCAATATTTTTTGCTTTTGTTCTTTTATCTACATTTTCAAAAAGTATTTCTGCAATTTTTTCAAGTGAAAAATTATGTTTTAATAAAACAGGTACACTATGTATCATATCAATTTTTTTTCTAAGTTTTTCTAATACTTTTTTATCTCCGCTAGGCAATAATTGTATTAATATACCTCCCATAAATAACACATCTTTATTGTCTTCACTTTCTAAAACAGATGTAGATATGATAGTAGGTATTTGATCTGATCTTTCATAAAAATCAGTTATTACATTTGTCATACTATCATTTTCTTCAAGTTCTATTTCCGTTACATACGGGAATTTTAAACCATAGTCTGATTCAAAGTATACTACACCTTTACCCATGGTATATAACTCATGAAATTTATCAATATTTTCATTTTTTATAGCATCTAAAAATTCTGTTAATTGTTCAGGATTAAAACGGCTACTTGACATTATTTTCCCATTTGCACCATTTCTAACTTTGGAATTTCCTAATAGTTTGTCTCCTTTAACAACTATACTGTATTTTGTGTTATCCCCTTTAACATTTCCTGATAATAAAGAAGCAATAGTTATTAACTCAAATTCTGTTTTGCACATAAATGCTTCTGTAGGATATTTTTCTAAAGCTTTATTTCCTATTTCTGTAGTATCTGCTATTGCAAATCTAACATTTTTTGTTATTCCTATTAATACTTTTGAACTCATTATTATTCTTTATTACCTTCCCAGATTTGTTAAATTTGATATTGTTGAATAATATCCTCCAAAGATTTTATCAACATTATGACTTGTAAGCTTTATTTTATACTTACCTGATTTTTTTACTAATACATATTGATCCACAACTTTAATTTTTGCTAAATTGGGATTTTTAAGTACTTTAGACAATTCATCTTCAATTTTAACATCAGCATTTCCTTCAAATGCTTTTTTAAACATTGATTGAAACACTTCAAGAAATACTTTTTGTACATCAATATTTTCTACTGAAACATTTACAATAACACTCTTATCTTCTTGAACCGCAACATTAAGAATTTCATAATTAAAATTTCTATACAAAGCATTAAAGAATGTTTCTTGTATTTGATTACCATATTTAATTTCTAAATTTTTCGCAAATTCAGCATCATCTGTATATTTAATAGCTTCTTCTATTTTCTTTTCTTTAACACTTCCCAAAAATGTATCAACAGTTTTTTCAGGGCTAATTCCACAACTGAATAAAATAATTGACATTAAAACAAACAGTATGTTTTTTTTCATTTCTATTTTAATCCTTTCATAACATTAATTGTCCAAGCTACCAATACTGCCACTATTACCCCAATAAGAGTTGCAGTAAATCTTCCAAATAAATAAAGTTCTGTTGTATTTACAGGGTTTTGTATTACTAACCCCAAAAATGCAACTGCTCCGACCGAAGGCGTCGGTATACCTAAAAACTTATACCCTATCTTAAATATTAAATATGTACCTATTCCGGCTATAAGTGGAATGAATATAAGGGGGTAGGGAAAATGAGTAAAACAGTACATAACAAGTTTTGTAGCAGGATAACCTATTATTATCCCTAAAGTTGTTCCCCAAACTCTATCAAAGCCTGTTTTTGTACTTTTCTTTCCATCATAATGCGATGTTATAGCTGCTGAAATACCTGCTGAAAATATAGCGAATTTATCAAATTTAAGATAATACACACTAACATTTTTTGATGCTAAATAATAAGTTATCAAAACTGCTACATAAACAGATACTCCCACAACTAATGAATGTGCATTCCCTTGCCTACTTGTTTTTTTCATTTTTCTCCTTCTATCAAAGTAAGGACTAACATCTGCTAGTCCTTAATATATATTAGAATGTTTGACCAAATCCAAATGAGAATTTACCTTTGCTATTTCCATTTGCATTAATTAAAGGCCAAGCATAATCTAGTCTTATTACTCCTATCGGTGTAGTTATTCTTGCACCTAAACCTAAATCAATTTTTAAGTTTTCTTTTTTAAATATATCTTTAAATGCTGTATATTGTTGTAGTCCAGTAGTTGAATTCGTTCCAGTTGGTTTTGAATTTAATCCAAGTTCTCCAAATGCTACTAGTTGTATATAGTTATTGATGTATGTTCTATTTTCTGCTGTTGCTGTAAATATGGCATTGGTAGCTTCATCATTATAACCTCTTAACGTGGTTCCATCATTTACCCTAAACATCAGATTTTCAGGCGTACCTTCATTTGCATAACCTAAAGTTATTCTATATGCCATTGAATTTTTATCTTTGTACACACGATGATATGCTCTAAAGTCAACATTGAAACGATTGAAGAATCTGTGATTTAAGGTTTGGTTACTAGTATCACCTAAAGTAATTTTACCATTATTCTTTTCTTTGAATTTTTTCACTTCTTCTTCATATTTTTTCTTTGCTTCTTCTAAGTCTTTAGAATTTTTATTTTCTTTAATTTTTTTATCATATTCTTCTTTTGCTTTTTTTAGAGCTTCAGCATCATTATTTCCGTTCTTATTATTAACACTACTTCCAGCAACATTCATGCTCTGAGTTTTCTTAGTATCATTCTTTCCTTCATATAAATTTTTTAATTCTTCTTTCTTTCTTGTTAGATAACTCGGCTTAACACTCTTATCTCTAAATATGTATCCTAATTCATACGTTGCTGATAAATAGAATCCACTTCTTGGTAAATATGAGTCATTTCTTGAATCGTAAATTACAGTTGTTGCAACTGAACCCAAAGTATAGTCTACTAATACTTTTTGTTGTTCTTCAGCATTGGTACTTCTTACTCCATATATTCTTGGTTTTACTGAAAGGAAAGTGTTTCTTGCAACACCTTTACCAAGTGTAACACTTGCTCCATATACATATGAACCTGATATTCTTGTTACATTTTCAAGTATTGAAGGCAACTCTCCATCTTTTTCAAGGTCTGCTTTTCTTGCTTTTTCTCTTTTGAAAAATACATTAGTTCCTACTTGAAGTCTTGGAGTTCCTTTAATCCAAGGGTCAAAGAATGAAAAACTTAAATCGTAGTTTCCTCTTGTCCCAAAATTTGTTTGTAATGATATTTCTTGTTGATTACCTAAGAAGTTTTTATCTGAAAGTGTTATACCTCCTGTAAATCCTTCTTTTGTTTCATAAGCTACTTGTCCATTTATTGATGTAGATGGTCTTTCTTCAAGTATAAGAGTTACATTTCTACCATTTGGATCATTTGCTACACCCTCTATTTTAGGTTCAACTGAACTAAATAATCCTGTTTTATAGAACTCTTGTATAGTTTCAGTTATACTCTGATTAGTAAGAATTTCACCTTCTTTAAGAGTTGTCATTCTTTCTAATACATATGGTTTTGTTTTAAGTGTATATTGTCTTTCACTAAATCTTCTACCATCTTGTTTTTGAACTGTTTTACCAAAAGTTACTTTATTAATTTTTCCTTCTGATATTTTCATTTGTATATTTCCGTCGTTATATTTCACATCTATTATTCTTGCAGTTACTATACCGTATTTTTGATATAGTTCAAGAATAGGACTTGTATTAGGATTAAGTGCATTTGCATTTATTACCTTACCTTCAATAAGTCCTGCAACTTCTTTTATTTGTTCTACTGTAAATGCTGTAACACCATCAATAGTTATGCTTTTTAATTTTGGATTTTCTTTTACTTCAAATTTTACATTAACTGTTTTAGTATTACCATTTCTATCAACAGAAGGTTTTACACTTTCAAAATATCCTGTTGATAAAATTGCATTAGCAAGTACATTTACAGTTATAGGAGTAAAATACTCTCCAACTTTTACAGAAGAAGCATCTAAAATTTCTTTTAAATCAACCTCAGTATTTCCAACAACTTTAACACTGTTTACAATTAAATCTGTTCTTTTTGATGCATTAATAATTGCTTGTCTATTTGCTAATTCTTCTTTTGCATTATTTACTTCGTCTACTTCAAGTAGTAATGATACTTCTGAGCCATTTATTGTAGGATAGATATTTACATTTGAAAACACTCCTGTATTACGAAGTGCTAAATATATATCACTTAATTCCTTATTTGCATATTGATCTCCAACTTTTACCGGTATACTTGATAATACATATTCTTTTGTTAATTCTCTTAAATTTTTTACTTCAATTTTAGTAATTTTCATGTTTTCAATTCCAAAACTCGCCGTTGACATAATAGAGATTACGGCGGCAAGCCCAAATCCTAATTTTTTATTCATAATTACTAATCCTTTCTTATTTCAAAGTTTCTCTCTTATCAAAGATATTTGATAAATTATCAAAAAAGTCAGAAAAATCATCAAATTTCTTAGAGTAATTAATACCACCGTAGAAATGAATATTTTTAAGATTGAACTCATTTCCATTTTGTCCTTTAATTCCTATATTAGCACCAAATGAGTCCTTGAATAAATATGATATCCATAAATCATATTTTATTCTCTTTAAATCTCCATTAAATGGTAATGAAGCCTTTGTATTCCAATAAATTTCTTTATTTTTAATTAACCTACTTTGTAGATATATATCTGCCGAAGTATTATTTAATAAATTATTAAGTTCTAATTTATCTTTGTCTTCAATATTAGCATTTATATCAAATTTTGTAAGACCTATTGTTTTTCCAATCATGTTTGTTATTGGACTAAACAATTGATTTACCGCTGTTTCTGTTGCTATATTTATCACGTTTTTACCAAAACTTAGTCCAGTTTCTGTATTAAGCTTAAATCCTCTAAATGTTAATAACTCCAAGATTTCATCTCTTGATTTACCGGAATCAGATTTGAACTGGATATTTTTTTCACTAATAAAGCCTACAGAACTCACCTCAATATTTTCTTTTCCTACCCGTGTTGTTGCTCTTAAATTAATATATGGATTAATTATTGTACTTTCCACTTTATTTAAAAACTGTAGTTCAAATTGTTCTACAGAAAATACATTATTATTTATATCAAATGAACCCTTAGTTACATTAGCATCACCATAAATATGTGGTAGTCCATTTTCATATATTAAAGTTAATTTTGCACTTAACTCTCCCATTATATTTTTTGCAACAAGATATGTAGGTACGTCTATAACTATAGGTTTTGAAGTTTCTAAATCAATTGTAACCAAGTATTGTTTTAACAAATTGTTTATAACTTCATTAATAAATGTATCTATGTATCCTTGTTTTACATTTGTATTGTTATTCTTTTTCTTATCAATAAGTGATAATGATGACACTGTTCCGGAGTTTATAATAATATTACCTGTAATATTTTCTCCCTTAATATTTAAATCACCTGTAAGAATAGCTTTATTCCCTTTATATTTTATCAACATGTTATTTGCATTCATATTTAAATCAAATTTACCTAATTTTAATCTTCTAGTTTGCATAAAATCATCAGATACATTTGGTAATGTTAAACTACCTGATATATTTACAGTTCCACCATTGAATAAACCGTTAAATTTGTTAAAGTTTATGTCCTTGTTAATAAAGCTTAGGTCAACATTAAATTTACTGATATCATAATCTTTATCTTTAGTTTTAAAATTGAAATTATCAATTTTTATTGATCCTGTATGACTATTTTTATTAGCAACAAAGTCTATATTTGCCATACCCGAAGATTGTGATATATTTGAATTAAGCAATTTTAAAAAGCTTAAATCAAAGTCTTTTGCAACTACCCTTATATCATAATCTAATGGTTTATGTATAATATATCCTTCAATAAGCACAGGATTATTTTGATATTCAAAATACCCTTGCCCTATATTTATACCATCTTTATTAGCTTGTAAACTTAAAGTTAAATCCTTAATATTATTATTTTTAAATTTCATATTACTTGAATTTAACATTATTTCTGCATAATAATCATCTAAATTACCTTTTAATGCTGCTCTTACTTGAATTTTACCGTCATATTCTTTTCCAAGTTTTGATAAGTCAAATTCCTTATTTTTAATATCATAATTAAGATTTAAATTTGCTAAATTAAATTTAGCATTTGTTTTAAATAAGTTTGCTCCATCTTTACCTTGTATCGATATTTCTTTAACGTTTAATATTCCTGTTCTAAATAAGTTTGTTATATTTCCGCCTGTATATTCAATATTAAGTTTTGTATTAGGTATTTCTAATGATTTATATGATATATCTTTTAAATAAAGATCCATATACGCACTTACATTATTTGGTGTACCTTTAAAGTTTATTGTTGATTGTATATCCGTTTTAAGTGAAGTCGTATTTAATATTTTTTGCAACTGCTGTGATATAGTAACATTTATATCTATTTGCTTGCTGTTAAAATCATATGTTCCCTTTAAATTATTATCATCTAAAGTCATATTATCAATATATAATATACTATTTTTCATATTCATGTCTGAAACTAAATAACCCATTTTTACGCCATTTATTATGACAAAAGATTTGCCTAAATTTATTTTAGCTTCCAAGTCATTTAATTTACCGTTTGCAATAATATGAAGTTTTGATATATTTGTGTTTATATCTATGTACTTATTTGTAGTATAAACCATGTATTTATTTAAAAATAAGTCAGCATTTATTGATTTTGTGTCTAGGTTATAAACTAACGTTCCAGATAAATGTTCATTTTGTATATTATTAACTAATAATTTTTTATTTTCATATGATATATTTGCACTAATATTTTTTAATCTATGATATGCTTTCCATATTTCTTTTGTATTAATTGTTGCCAATGCACTAGGATTTTTTAAAATATTTGTAATATTTCCGCTAATTTTAATATCTTGAAACTCACTTATATAGTTTATATAATTTGAACTTATATTAAATTTCGCATCTAAATCTTTTCCTTTTCCTGTTAAAACAGCTGAAAAATTAAGTGGAATATATTTATTCGCATCTTTTATCTTTTTATCAATACCTAATATTTCCATTATTTTTTCAAATTGTAAATTTCCATTTATATTGTAATTATGTTCAAATTTACTATTAGTGTTTCCAGTAACTTTTACTATGCTATTTCCTTGTATAACATCTGAATTAAGAAATAAGGCGTTATCTTTTATTTTTGCATTAGTTTTTACATTTACATCATATCCGTTTACAAGAGTTGATACATCTATATCAGACATTAATTTCTTGTTATTCGTATCGTATACCAGACTTTTAATTTTAAAATTATTTGACAAATCAATACTATTATACTTAAAGTTTATTGTTTTTTTACTTTCAGCACTTAGCGTAATTTTATTATTATCATAAGTTAAAAGACCTGATATTTGGTTTGAATTTATTTTTGCCGACATCTTATTTGTCGATTTCATTTCAACATCTACACTAATTTTATCAAGTTCAAGTTCTTTTGTAAAATTAGTTATATTAACCCTACCATTCGCAAGCATTTTATTAAAATCAACATTTAAATTAAATTCTAATAATTCATCAATATTAATAGATGATTTTTTTACTATATGTGTTTTACCTTTTAACTTGCCATTTTTTAAATTTATGTCTATATTTTCTAAATTAATTCCTGATGCTTCAATGTTTTTTGATTTAATAGTCCCCGATATATCTTCTAATTTATTTTCATTTTGCAAATTAAATTTGAAAAGTATATCTGCACTTACATTACCTTTTAAATTTAAATTTTGTTTATTTATCAAAGAATATTTATTTAGATACTCGTATGGTAACTCATCAAATTTTATTTTTGCATTTAATTTTTTTGTATTTATATCTGAATTAATATCTATACTGACATTTTTCTTTTCAATATCCGCTGATACATTGACATCAACCAAATGTTTATTCATCTTTACATTTGCCGTTATATTTTTAAAAATCTTATCATAGTCCTTGTATTTAAAGTCTAAACATTCAACTTTTAAATTACCGTAAAGCTCTAAAGGTTCTTTATTTTTTGATAATATTATATCAAAATTTCCATTTAAAATATTTAGCTTTGCATCATATAACTCAAAAGGTAAAAATTGTGCCGCTTCTTGTGTAAAAGTTGCATTTTCAAAACCTAAACTTATTTTTTTATCTTTTAAACTTTTATCTTTATCATCTTTAAAACTAAATAATGATAAAACGCTTTTACCTACAAAAGGTATATTCGTATAACCAAAAGACATTTTCTCGTTATTATGTTCTCCAGTTAATGACAATTTAATGTTGTCACTCATATTTGAAATAAGCATTCCGTGTACATTTCCTAACGATTTTTCTATCTTTTGTTCATACTTTGTATTTATATACGTTGCATTTATATCCTCAAAAGTAACAATACCAATATTACTCACTCTTTTTATTGATGGCGTTTTAGAGTGTCTTAAAATATTACTTAAATTAAGTTGCCAATCTTCACCCTGTTTGATTACTATATTACCACCTTTAATCTTAACAAGAGAAACTCTTGATACTAAAAAAGGATTAGGATAAACATATGCTTTTTTTACAAAACCTACATATTCATTGCTTAAGTCTTTAAGCTCAATATTTTCTGCCACTATTTTATATTTTTCAAATTTTATTGAACCAATCTTGACATTGGTTTTCATAATATCATCTAAAATATATTCTGCCGTTTTATCAATATTTATCCACGTTAAAACAAATGTGAGAAATAAAAGTAATAGCGTTATTAATATTGTATTTATCTTAGCTTTTTTCATATATATCAGCTTCCATTAAATTTTACATTATATTATTTTACTATAATTCAACTATTTTTTCAAGAATATGAGCTATAATGGATTTTTAACAGGTATACCCGTTTTTCTTGGGTATTTTAATTCAGTCTTTTTTATTTTCTTTATTTCTAAAACTACTCTTTCATCTTTACTGTTAGGTAAGTTAAATCTATGTATATTAGTCAATTTACAACTAAGTAATTTCATTGCGTTTTCAGAGTCTTTTAATTCACCATCATTTAATTTTTGTGGCAAAAATCTTCCATTAACTTTTAAAAAAGGTATTTCATACTCAAGAATTATTCTAAGGTTTGCAACACCTCTACAAAGGCCAACATCAAATTTTTCACGCATATTTTCAATTAATTCTTCAGCCCTTTTTGTTGAAGTCTTAACATTTTTTAATTCTAATTTTGCTATAACTTCATTTATGAAATCTATTTTCTTTTTAACTGAATCAACTAATAAAAAATTTTTATCAGGATTTACTATGGCTAATACAAGACCTGGAAAACCTGCTCCTGTACCTATATCTATTATATTTTTATCTTCCTTTTTTAAAAGATCATTTAAAAGTAATGAATCCATAAAATGCTTTTCTATTATATCTTCTTTTTCTCTTATTGCTGTTAAATTCATTACCTTATTTTTTTCAATTAACATTTCTAAATATATATTTAATTTATCATTCATTTTAATTTTCCGTCCAAATACATTATTAAAACTGATATATCCGCAGGGGTAACTCCTAAAATTCTTGATGCTTGACCCAATGTATATGGTCTTTTCTTATTTAACATTTGTTTTGCTTCTCTTGTTATACCCTTCATAGCATTGTAATCAAAATCAAGTGGAATTTTTCTTTCTTCCAATTTTTTATTTTTTTCCATCATTTGTTTTGCTTTTGCTATATATCCCTCGTATTTAATACTTACTTCTATTTGATATTCTATATCATCTGAAAATTCAAGTTCATATTCCAAATTCATTATACTTGCAATATTTTTAATATCTTCATAACTTACTTTAGGTCTTCTTAAAAATTCTTTTAAAGTTACTCCACTTTTTACGGTTTCTTCATACTTTTCAAGTAACTCCGAAAATATTTTATTACTTGTACCAACATAAGTTTTACCTAAATTTTCTATTGTCTCTTCCACTATTTTCTTTTTATTTTGAACTCTTTTATATTCATCCTCACTTACAAGTCCCACTTTATATCCATATTCAGAAAGTCTCAAATCAGCATTATCTTCCCTTAATATTAAACGATATTCTGATCTTGCTGTAAACATTCTATATGGCTCTTCGATTTGCTTTGTTATTATATCATCTATCATAGTGGCTATATATGAGCTATCCTTGTATAGTATAAGGGGCTCTTCATTTTTTAAACTTAAACTTGCGTTTATTCCTGCCATAAGTCCTTGTGCCGCAGCTTCTTCATAACCGCTTGTACCATTTATTTGTCCTGCAAGATAAAGACCTTTAACTTTTTTAGTTTCTAAAGTATAATCAAGTTCTTTTGCATCAACAAAATCATACTCTACTGCATACCCATATCTCATTATTTTTGCATTTTCCATTCCTTTTATTGTATTTACCATTTGTTGCTGATAAGATGCAGGATAACTTGTTGAAAGTCCACTTATATACACTTCACTTGTATCAAAACCTTCTGGCTCTAAAAATAGGTGATGCGAATCTTTATCACTGAATTTTACAATTTTATCTTCTATTGATGGACAATATCTAGGCCCTGTACTATGTATAGTTCCGTTATAAAGAGGTGCTTTATCAAGATTATTTAAAACTATGTCGTGCATTTTTTGATTTGTTCTTGTTAAATAACAAGATAATTGGGCTCTTTTAGACACATCTTCATCTTTACTTCTGTTTGAATATTTTAAAATTTTTGATGTTTCAGCTTCTTGTTCTTCAAGTATACTAAAATCTATTGTTCTTTTATCAATTCTAGGTGATGTTCCAGTCTTAAATCTTCTAACTTCAAGACCTAAATTTAAAAGTGATGATGTAAGTTCTTTAGCACTTAATTCTCCCATTCTTCCACCTTCAATGATTTTATCACCTATGTATAAAAGACCATTTAAAAACGTTCCAGTGCAAAGTATTAATTTTTTTGTATTAAATGTTAATCCATTTTTTGTACTGACAGCTTTTATTACTCCGTTTTCACTTATTATTTTTGTTACAATATCTTGAATAATATCTAAATTTTCTTGATTTTCAACAGTTTTTTTCATATTTCTTGCGTATTCTTTTCTATCCGCTTGAGCTCTCAGTGATCTTACAGCAGGTCCCTTTTTAGTATTTAATATTCTCATTTGAACGAAACTTTTGTCCATATTAACACCCATTTCTCCGCCCAAAGCATCTATTTCTTTAACTAAATGGCTTTTTGCAGGACCTCCAATAGATGGATTACAGCTCATCATTCCTATATTATCAAGTGTTATTGTAAACATTGCAGTTTTATGTCCTAATCTTGCAGTTGCAAGAGCTGCTTCAATACCGGCATGTCCTGCACCTACAACAATTACATCATAATCTTTCACTATTCTATCATATCCCCCATTTTTTTTGTTTCACCTAGTATTATTAAGGTATCATTTTCAGTAAATGAATAGTTAGGTGAAGGTGTTACATCAATTTTGCCGTCTTTATCTTTAACAGCTATAACATTGGCTGAATACTTGTTTCTAAAATCCAGTTGCATTAAAGTTTGTCCTACAAACTTTTTAGGTAATTTTATTTCAAATATTGAATATTCATCAGAGAAATTAAAATATTCTACTACTGATGGATTCATAACAGAATAAGCAATTTTTGCTCCCATTGATTCTTCAGGATATACAATTTGTGTTGCTCCAACTTTTTCTAATACCTTACCCTGTATTTTAGTTTTTGCTTTGCATATTATATTACTTACATTTAAATCTTTTAACATAAGTGTTACAAGTATGCTATCTTGTACATTTGTTCCTATACATACAAATGCTGTATCAAAACTATCTTTAACAATGTTTTGAAGTGCATTTTCATCGGTAGCATCTATTACAATAGCATCTTCTACTATTCCCTCATCTAATACTTGTTGTACTAAATCTGATGAAGTATCTATTGCAAGAACTGTATTTCCATTTTCATATAAAGTTTTAGCTATTGTTTTACCGAATTTTCCAAGTCCTATTACTAAATAGTTTTTCATTTTTTCTCCTCTTATCCTATAAGCACTGTTTCTTCAGGATATTTATATTTACCTGTTTTTAATTTTTTCTTTGAAATTGCAAGTAGAACTGTTAAAGGTCCAATTCTTCCAATAAACATAGTTAATATTATTATTAATTTTGAATAAATTGATAATTGTCCCGTTATACCCATGCTAAGTCCTACAGTTCCAAAAGCCGATACCAACTCAAACATTAATGATAAAAATGTTTTGTCGCTATCAAACACAGAAAGTAAAAATATTGCTATGAAAATATACAAGATTGAGACTATAAGTATGGCTGTTGCCTTGTTAAATAAAGTCCAAGATAATTTTCTTTTTTCATATTCAATATTTTCTTTACCTGTTACAGCAGTTACTATACCAAATATCATTATTCCTAAAGTTGTTGTCTTTATTCCTCCACCTGTTGAACCAGGAGATGCTCCAACAAACATTAAGAACATATAAAGCAATATAGTTGGTGTTTTAAGATAAGCAAGATTTATAGTTTGAAAACCTGCTGTTCTTGTAGTTACACTTTGAAAAAGTGATACAATAAACTTTTCAGGCAACGTTAAATTACCTATTGTTTGTGGATTTGAATATTCAATTATAAAGGTTATAACTGTACCTAATATAATTAAAGAAACAGATATCATTATCGCAAGTCTTGTACTTAATGACAATTTTCTTCTAATACCTATACTTGCATTGTATAAATCCAAAATTGCTGCAAAACCAAGTCCACCAAGCACTATTAAATATATTATTATCATATTTATTGAAGTATTTGCATAATATGATTCCAAACTATTTGAGTAAAGTGAAAATCCTGCATTACAAAAAGCAGATATTGAATGAAATATTGAATAAGCTATCGCTTTTTTCAAATCATATGACCTTATATATTGAGTAAAAAGAAGTATTGCTCCTACAAACTCAATAGAAAAAACAACTAATGATACTCTTTTTAGATAACTAGGTATCTCAGTTATTATGTTATAGTTTAAATCTTCACTTACTATTTTTTTTGTATAATAACCCATTTTTCTTGATAAAAGTAATATTATCATTGAAGAAAAAGTAAGTATTCCAAGTCCACCCAATTGAACTAAAATGATTATTACAATTTTACCAAATACACTATAGCTTACACTTATATCACTTACTGTAAGTCCTGTAACACAAACTGCCGAAGTTGATGTGAAAAGTGACTCAATAAATGATTTACTCATATTATCCGCACTTGATATAGGTAAAGATAATATAAAAGCACCAATTAATATTATTAAGGCAAACGATAATAATATCTGTGTATATGGAGTCAATTTAAAAGTTTTTTTCATTTTTTCCCCATTTTTAAATTAAGGACAATCCTTAAAGATTGTCCCTATCTATTTATTTTGATATTTGTGCATTCGCATATTCAAATGCTAATTCAGTTCTAATTCTATCTTTAACTTCTTCAAATTTTGCTTCTTTATATTCAATTTCCTGAGTTTTTTGTATAATCACAAATGAATCTCCTAATTCTTTTTCAATTATATCTCCAACTTTAGAATCAAATATCGCTTTATTTGTTTCATAGTTAAATCCTAAATGTGGTAATGCATCGTTTATTGTTTGTTTTGCAAAGGGTTCTTTAATATCAAACTTATCATATGTACCACTCTTATCTTGAGCTATTGCTTCCCAAGTTAATTTATTTTCTTTTATTTTATTAGCTATTTCCCTAACTTGTTTTATAGCTGCATCTTTTGTTTCTTTAGAAATTTCGGGTTTTATTAATATGTGTTTTGTATCATACATGTTAGCATTTTTTTCATCTTTTGCTACTACATAAATTATGTGGTAACCAAATTGACTCTTAACAGGTCCTACTATAGTTCCAACTTTTGCTTCCTTTACAGCTTTTGCATATTCAGAAACAAGCTTAGTCACATCAACCATTCCTAAAGCTCCACCTTTTCCTTTTGTACCTGGATCTTGTGTAAACTTATCTGCTTGTTCACTAAAGTTTTGTACTGTTAATCCTGCTTTTATTTCATTTGCTTTTTTTAAAGCCCTTTCTTCATCTTCTTTACTCGCAACATATTTCATACCAAATATTTGACCTGACACTGTATTTGCAACATCATATCTTTTCTTATTTTGTTTAAACCATTCTTGCATTTTTTCATTTGTAGGTTGATACGTGTCAATTAAAAAATAGAAATAATTTTGTAATAAATTAAGTAGTTTGTTCATAGGGTTTAAACCATCTAAAACCTTAACTCCTTTTTCACTTGCTTCCTTATATTTTGCAATTAATGATGTAAGATTTTCTTTCATTTCATTATTTACAGTTTTTTCTAAATCATCAGTATATCCTAAAGGTGATTTAACAAAAGAACTTAAATATTTTGAAAGCATTGATTTTCTTGTATATTCGTACTCATCAACTTTAACTTCAACTTTTTTTAAATTATCAAATAATTTTACAATTTCTTTATCTTCATATTTTACACTTATTTTCATATTTTTAAATACTTCTTCACGAGCTGAACCAAGTAAAAATACTACATTTTGTTCGTAATATAAAGATTTTACATCTTCTTTAGCTTCATCAAATGTTTTTCCTTCAAATTGGCTATATTTAAATCTATTATATAATTGTTCTAATTGTGTATCTGTAGGTTTAATTTTAGCTTTTAATTTATCAACTGTTTTTTCATATAATAATGTAGTTTTAATTTCTGATTTTAACTCAGTTAAGTTTGTCCCTCTTTGTGCAAGAAGTAAAGATAATGTATCAGAACCACCGACATTTTTTTCTATTTCCTTTAGTTTATTACTAATGTCAGTTTTACTTACTTCTACTTTTAAATTATTTGCAAGTATCATATATGATGCTTTATCTATAAGCTTTGCAAGAGCCATTTCTTTTATTTTTTCTTCAGGCAATTTTTTATATGTTTTTTCATCTATTGCCGCTTTATTTTGTTCATAAAAATTATTTATTTGACTTGTTATATTTGCTATTTCTTTATCATAATCTTCTTTATAGACCTTTTCACCATTCACACTAAATAATACTTGTTTTTTATTGCTTAAATACATTGAAATGTAGTTGTATCCCATATATGCTACCGATACTACAACAGAAACTATAATTAATAATGTAACAAGCTTCATATATTTACCGAATTTTCTTAATGCCATTTCTCCTCCTAGAATTGCTTTTTTGCTATTAATTATAGCATTTTACATATTAAAATGCAAATGTTTGACTATTATGAAAATAAAAAAATCTCTTCATCTAATCATGATAAAAAGAGATCTTTTTCTGTTTTTATTTTAAAAAATTTATATATCATTAAAATTGCTAGAATTATAACAATTGAAAAGTTAAACATAACAACTTTATTTATATCAAACACTTTAAGTAAAAAACTAACCGTAAATAATATCATTACTGAAACAATACGAGCTAATGTAGATTTTAGTGATATTAATGAACTTATATTTTCTTTTGATAATTCTTTTGAAAAAATGGTATTAAAATAATAACTAATAGATGTAAAAACAAATACTAATATGGTATATATAGCAATAAATATTACTTTATTTTGTACAATTAACATAGAAATTAAACCAAACATCATTAAAACTACGACAACAACATACTTAAAATATTTTTTTATACCTTTTATTTCAACTATAGGTGTATACGATGATACTATGCCTATTACTTGAAATACAAGGTAAAATATAAAGAAAAATCTAGCATCTATATTCTTATTTATAAGTAAAGCTTGCCATAACTGGAAATGTGTTTGAAAAAATATTTGAAATACACAAAATCGCAATAAACTATATTTTAAAATTTTACTACTACGTAATTCCATTAATGAGGTTTTTATATGTAAATATACACTTTGTTTTTTCATATTTTCAGACCTTTTATAATTACTTTCAAATAAAAAATAAATAATCATAAAAGAAGTTAATATCAATAATACTGAAATTAAATATATATTTTTTCCAATTCTAAAATATAAAAATGAACCTAAAGTACTTCCTATAATTAGCGATAAAAAGTACACTTGATTAGATTTTTTAAAAAAATTATTTAAATAATTGTTATCCTCTACGTTTTTTATATCATTTATAATATCAGCATCTAATGTTCCACTATTTAGTGCCTCAGAAAATCCATAAATAAACCAACTTAAATAAAGCATGTACACATTATTAAAATAATATATTGAGAAAAAACTTATTGCTAAAAATACATTTGAACATAAAAAAACTGTTTTTCTATCGTACAAATCACTCCAAAGTCCACTTGGAAACTCAAACATTAATATACTTAAGCTAAAAGCAGACTGTATTAAAATTATATTTGAAAGTGATATGCCTTTTTTTAATAAAAATATTGTTAAAACCGAATGTGGCAATGATCTTGCAATCGTTGTCTGTACTGTTGAAATAAAGAATAAATTTATATTTTTTCTAAGTTTATTTCCCATTTAAAATTCCAAATGTTTATGATAATTTCTGTAAGTTTTTAATTGTATTTAATATGTAATTATTAATATCATCTAAACTTACTTCAAAACCATTTTCTTCACTTCTTAATTTTACCTCAACAATATTTTCAGCTGCTTTTTTCCCCACTATTATTTTTATAGGTATTCCTATTAAATCAGCATCTTTAAATTTAAATCCTGCTTTTTCATTTCTATCATCTATTATTACATCAATATTTAAACTTTTTAAATCTTGATAAATTTTTTCACTTACGTTAACAATCTC
Source organism: Caviibacter abscessus (assembly GCF_001517835.1). Taxonomy (NCBI): domain Bacteria; kingdom Fusobacteriati; phylum Fusobacteriota; class Fusobacteriia; order Fusobacteriales; family Leptotrichiaceae; genus Caviibacter; species Caviibacter abscessus. Next base: position 40,131 of record NZ_LOQG01000032.1, on the reverse strand, counting down.
TTCATCTTTTGAGTTTGTAACTATTACATCTACTTCATAAGGGGCTATTGATATAGGCCACTTTATACCTGATTCATCATTATATTGTTCAACTGCCGCTGCTGCTATTCTTGAAACACCTATACCATAACAACCCATAATAACAGTTTGTAGTTTTCCATTTTCATCTAAAACTTTAGCATTCATACTTTTACTGTACTTATCTCCAAGTTTGAATATATGACCTACTTCTATTCCTCTTGCAATCTTTAGTGTTCCTTCTCCTACAGGGCTTAAATCTCCCTCTCTAGCTGTTCTTATATCTGCTACAATGTCATATTTTAAATCAGAAACATTTGTGTTTATATAATGATAACCAAGCTCATTTGCTCCACTTACAAAATTATACATATGCTCAACTGTTTCATCAATAACTATCTTAATTTTTTCATTTAAACCAGACAATGGTCCCATATATCCTTTTGCAACTGAAAGCTCTTTTATGTCATTTTCATCAACTAAATCAAGTTCTACATTTAATCCGAAAGCATTTTTTACTTTAATTTCATTTACTTCCAAATCTCCTCTTATAACAGCTAAATAATAATTTACCTTATCTTCAAGAACTTCTTTTAATAAAACTGATTTTATTGTTTTACTTTTAGGTACATCAAAAAACGTTGCTAATTCTTCTATTGTTTCACAATTAGGAGTTGCTATTTTTTCTATATTTTTTTTATCTTCTTTTGGCTGTTTCATATCAACTAATATACTTCTTGCCTTTTCAATGTTAGCTGCATAATCTGTTGTATCTGAGTATAAAATATCATCTTCTCCAGCTTCTGCAAGAACCATAAATTCATGACTTTCTGCACCACCTATTGAACCTGTATCAGCTTCAACAGCTCTAAAATTAAACCCACATCTTTTAAATATTCTATTATATGTTTCTTTCATATTTTGATACTCTAAATCAAGAGACTCTGTTGTTAAGTGGTAGCTGTAAGCATCTTTCATTATGAATTCTCTACCTCTCATAAGCCCAAATCTAGGTCTTATTTCATCTCTAAATTTTGTTTGAATTTGATACATGTTAAGAGGTAAATCCTTATATGACTTCACCATATCACGGAAAATGCAAACAGAAACTTCTTCATGCGTCGGACCAAGCACAAAATCTCTAGAATTTCTATCTTGAAATCTCATAAGTTCAGGTCCATATGCAAAATATCTACCTGATTCTATCCATAAATCAGATGGTTGCATTATAGGCATAAGTAATTCATTTGCCCCTGCTCTATTCATTTCTTCTCTAACTATATTTTCTATTTTTTTTATAACTTTTAACCCTAAGGGTAAATATGTATAATTTCCTCTTGAAATTTGCTTTATCATTGAAGCCCTTAACATCAACTTATGACTTATAGTCTCTGCTTCCTTTGGACTTTCTTTAAATGTTTTAATTAATGCTTTTGAAAATCTCATATTTCATCACGACTTTAAAAGTCTTTCCTTTCTACTGTATGTCATATATTTTATCATCATTTGACAAGGACTTCAACAAATAAAAAAGATAAATAAAAAAATCATATGAAAATATAATAAAACACTCCCTTATAGGGAGTGAAATCATTATTTCATTATTGCAAGTGAACCCATAGGATCCCAAGGTTTAAGAACAATAGGTTCTTGTTCTATTAATTTTCTTAATTCTTCAGGTAAATATTTTTTATTTACTACAACTTGATAAGTAAATCTATCCATCCATTCATCAGTCATAAGGAAATATCCCTTATTACCTGGTGTTTCTCCCCAGCTGTTTTCAACTTTCCAACGATTTGATTTACCATCTAATATATTAACACCTGATAATACCATTGCATGAGTCATTAAACTTTCGCAATAATCAAGCGTTACTTCCTTAGTCATATTAAAATCTATTCCATACCCTTTTTCAAATTCATATACATTAGAATCTAAAAGCCCTAATTCTCTATCTGATCTTTGACCTACATCACAACCGAACCAAACAGAAACTCCATCTTGAATTTGTGATATTGCTGCTGCTTTTAATTCATCCATAGTAACATTTAGGTATTTTATTTGTTTTCCTCCAATAACATTACCTAAATAATCAACTGTAAATGTTCTATGATATGGTTTGTCTTTTGTAGGAGCATTTATTAAACTTATATATTCATCTAAATTTATTCCTACATATTTTTCATAAAAATCTTTTGGTGTTAAAGCTAGATCTCTATGGAATTTACCATCTTTATCATAATATTCAAAATCAAAAGTTTTAGGTGGTTCTCCTAAACTTACACATAAGAAAGTATAAATTTCATCAAGCATTTCTTCTTTGATTTCTTGTAATTTTTCAACAGTTAATCCTTCTGCTCTTTTTGTTCTTAAAATATGTGCATTTTTTCTAAGTTTTTTATTTAATAAATCATTCATAACCATTGAGCTTGTGCTTTGGAAAACTTCTGGCATAATTGATTTAGGTACTACACCATATTTTTGTATTATAGATACTAACATATCCCATTGACCACCATCTTGTTGAGGTATTGCCAATAAGTGATGAACCAATCTTGAATCTAAATCTTCATCTGCTGTTTTTATTATACTTTCTAAAAAGTAATTTGATTTTTCCAATTTATCCCAGAAAAACGTATAAGTTTGTGATAATTCAAATTCAGGCATATTAAAATCTTTATTTAATTTGTGTCTAAATGTGTTAAGTGCCGCAAACATCCAGCATCTTCCAGAGCTTTTTTGATTTGACACTTTGCCTGTTTCAATATTTTCAGAATAAACATGTATGTCTCTTATAGTTGCATCGTTATTAAACGCTGCATTTTTTATTCCATTTTTTAATACAGCATTTTGAAAAGATTTTAAATCTTTTTTGTCATAGCTTTTGCTATATTTCTCAATATCATTTAATTCTATTGATTTTTGCATATATAATACTTCCTTTCATTTGTTGACTACAGAAATTATACAACAAATTAGAAAAAAAGGCAAAAAGCCAAACAAAATGCTTGGCTTTATATATTTTTATTTTTTTCTTTCATTTGCTGGATCGAAATTAAATTTAACATTTGAATCTGTATATGATTTAAAGCTAGGATTTAATTTCATAAACTTAATTAAACTTTCAGCATCAGGTAAATATGTATCTTCTCCACCACGAGATTTAACAACTTCTCCAAATGTCTTATATCCGTCTTTTCCATCTGCAATATATGCATTTGTCCCTACTTTATATGTTTTATTAACGTCTATTTCATTCCATAATCCTGTTTTTTCATCTTGTATTTCTACTTTAACAAGTCTTTTTCCATTAGCATCTTTATATTGATTTGCTTCATATCTAATACCTGCTCCATAAGGGAATGCTCCTGTTGAACCTTGAACTAATGCGAAGTCTAATGCATCTTCTAATACTTGCTTAACTTCTGCTCCTGTCATTTCAAGTAAGTATAATGTATTAGCAAACGGTAATAAAGTATAAGCATCATTAAATGTCATATCTCCAGGTAATATATCAGATCTTACTCCACCTGAATTTTGTATTGTTAAATCAATATGTGAACCAAAGCTTCTCATTTGTGTAAGCATTGTTTCAGCAACAAATCTTGTTGCAATTGAACCTTTAGGATTTGCAGTATTTGGTATTCTGTTTGCTGAACCTCCAGGCATCTTTTCTCCGCTTATGCTTCCTATCACTTTATTTCCAAGTGTTTGTTTTTCTTTTTTGAATTTTTCTAAAACTTCTGCACCTTTTTTATCTTCAACAGCTTTAACAAAATATTTGCTAGATGCTAATTCTTTTAATATTTCTTTTCTTTCTTCACCTTCAGGGTTGTATTTTTTACCTTCTGCATTTTTTCTTTCAAATGTTGAATTTTCATGATAAGGTATTACAGGTTTTCCTTCAATTGATTCAACTATACCTTTTTTATTAAACTTAACTTTTAAATGTCCAACTAATTTTGAGTATTCCCAACCTTCAACAACATAAACAGGTTCTCCTGAAGGTGATGTAAATTTAGTAGGATATTCTTGAACTACAGGTAATCCAACTTTTCTATAATCATTATTACCAAATAAGTAATGTGTATCTCCTGTTATTATTATATCAATTCCTGTTACTTTTTTTGCTATTTCAAAATTCTTTTCAGTTCCTGCATGTGACAATAGAATTATTTTATTTACACCTTGTTTTTTCAATATATCTGCGTATTTTTGTGCTGTTTCAACTTCATCTGTAAATACTATATCCTTACCTGGGCTTGATGATTCAACTGTTTTCTTAACAGTATCAAGTCCAATAATTCCTATTTTTTCTTTACCTATTTTTTTAATTGCATATGGTTTCCAATATCCTTCTAATATGCTTCCTTTATTGGGTTTAACATTTGCAGATAAAACTGGAACTTTTAAGAAATCTAAGAATTTTTTTAATCCTTCATTTCCTGCATCAAATTCATGGTTTCCTAAAATGAAATAATCAAACCCTGTTATATTCATCATTGCAGCATCTGCTGATCCCCCAAATAATGTGAAATAAAGAGTTCCTGTAATTGCATCTCCTGCGTGTAATACGATAGGATTTTTTGATGATTTTTTTAGTCTTTTTATTTCATGTATAACTTCAGGATATCCTCCAATTTTTACTTTTGTTGACTTTCCACCCAATTTAAATGTTAATGTTTCTGGTTCTAAATGTGAGTGGTGGTCATTTATGTGTAATATATTAACTTCTATAGGTTTTGAAGCGAATATACTCGTAGCGGCTAATATGGTTGCTCCCATTAAAATTGTTTTTTTCATTGATACCTCCAATTATTTTATTTACATTCTATTTGTTTGTATGCCTTTATTATCTCATCTTTACTAGGATGTTCAAGTTGCTCTCTACTCATATCAAGGTATGAATAATTATCAAGTATAATTTTATCTTTGTTTTCACCAAGAGTATTTATAAAGCTTGCATAACCTACACGAATATTTGATGCTTTTGTAACTAATATCACTCTTCTGCTTAATAAATCCATTCTACCGTTTTTATGTTTAATTATATCTTTTATAGCTTCTGAATTATTATTGTATGAAAAAATATTTGTTTCTTTTATCCCTAAACTTTTAACTAGTTCAATAATTTTTTTATTTCCATCAACATATACACGCAAATCTTTATATAAATCATTTGCCATTACAGCTATTCTTATAGCTTCATTTGCCTTTTTCACTTCATTATCATTTATACCGAATATAACTATACTGCTTACATATTTTGGAACTAACTGATGTGATGTTTTTAACACTTCTGAAAATATATAGTCAATGTCTTTGACTTTCTTTTTTGTTAAATTGTCAAGTTTAATACTTATTTTTTCTTTATTTGCCTTTGCATTTGCCAAATTATTTATTAACTCACAATTTACACTATATGACAAAATACTGCTAATTGCCATTAAAATTAAATAATATTTTTTCATAATACTGTCTCCTTTTTTGCATAACATAATTATACTATCTTTTCAAAAAAAAACAATAATAAAAAGGATAAATCACAAAGAATTTATCCTATTCATTAACTTATTTACCTTGATAATAAAATCTTACAAACGCTTTATTTCCTGTTAAAACTACAGTTGCTTCTTTATTTTCGTACATTTTTCCTGTTGTACTCTTAATTCTTGATAATTTAGTAATTGATTTATGTCCTGAAAACTTAACTATTGCTGTTTTACCTGCTGTAATTGTTACTTTTTTACCTTCTGATGTTTTGTATACTTTTGTACTTCCTTTACCTGAAGACATATTTAATTCAAATTCAACAAATGCTTCATTTCCTTTTAAAGCTAATGTTGCTTCTTTGTTTTCATAAATTTCACCAGAAGCACTTTCTTTTTTTTCTAATTTGTATAAATTTGTTACTACTGTACCATCGCTAAATATTAGATTTGCCACACCATTTGAAATCATAACTTGTAAACTATTTCCATTGTGTGACTTATACTCATACTTAGTCATCATTTGCTCTTTAGCTTCAGAAGTCATTTTGTTTTCTTGCATCATGTGATCTTTTGCTTCTTCAACTTTTTCTGTCATCATTTGTTCTTTTGATTCAGAAGTCATTTTATCAGACATATTTTTTGATTCTGTCATCATTTGTTGATGTTCTGCCTGTTTCATACTGTCTGTTGTCATAATTGTTCTTTTTTCATTTGAACTACAACTTACTATTGCTACTAATAGTAGTGGTAATATTGTTCTTTTCATAGTTTTATTATCCTTTCATATATCATAATTTTAGTAAATTATTTTCATATTTTTCATTCCATAAACTTACATATACTAATTCTTTCACTAATTAGTCTCGCTGTATTTTATCAGATACTATTATTTATTTCAACTTACTTTTTTATTTTGCAAAATCTTCAGATTTGCTACTTAATAATCTAAATTCTAAGTGTTTTCCATTAACATTTAAATATGCTTTATTATTTGTTAATGTAAGTTTTCCATATTTACTTACATATACTCTTCCATATGTTCTTGTATAATCATAAATATCTTCACCATCAAGTCTTGTAAACGCACCTTTATCATTTGCTATTACAAGTAATTTTTTACCACTATTTGATATATAGTTTCCTACAAATCTGTTTGAAATATTCCAATTCTTTTCAGAATTTCTTGAATTAGAATTTCTTGTTGTTGAAAATTCTCTTTCTCTACCATTAATTTTTAAATATGCCTTATTATTTTCAAGTATTAGTCTTGTATAGTTACTTTCATATACTCTTCCAGATTTTTTCTTCATAGTATAAAGTTCATCGCCATCAAGTTTTACAGTTGCAGTATTACCTTTTACTGTAACAGATAATTCAGAACCATCATATGAATAATATTTTCTTGTAAATCTTTCTACATAACTATCAGACTCAGATTCAAACTCAGGACGTGAATAATTCTCGTTATAATACTTATCACTTATATATGTTCTGTATTTTCCAAATGCATCAATATATGCTTTAACAACTGTTCCACTTTTTACAAGTTCTAATCTTACAGTTCTATCTGATGTTTGATATACATTTCTTGATACTCTTTTAAGTCCTGTTAAAGTATACCCATCTATTTCTAAGTAAGCCTTACCTCCTGTTATTCTTACATATGCTTTTGAGTTCCCATTTTTTTCATATAAGTAATGACGTTCTGATATTTCGCCCTTGTAATAATCATTATTATTTCTATATTCAATACGGTAGTCATCAGAATCTCCTAAATAAGCAAATCCTGTTACAGATGCAAGTATAATTGATCCTAATAATATTTTTTTCATAATTTTTTTCTCCTTTAATTTTTGTAATTTTGTTAAATAGTCTCATCGCAGCTTTATCAAACCACATATACATTCATGTATAACACCTATGTGACATAATTATACATCCAACTTTATTTTTTTGTAACAAAAATATTAAAAAATTCTAAATTTGTTTTTTAACTTTTATAATTAACTCAGCATTGACTACCATAAAAAACAAGTTATACTATATTATAACTAAAAAGATGGAGGCTTTAGTATGAGAATATATGATATTGAAAATATTAGAAACATTGCCATTTTAGGACAAACAGGAGCAGGTAAAAGTAATTTTATAGAATCACTTGAATATACCGCAGGTTTAATTAAAAGAGTATCAAATCCTAATGATGAATCAAAAATGTCAACTAGTACAACTTTAAACACTCTAGAATATCAAAACATGAAATACAATTTTTTAGACATACCAGGATATATTGATTTTATCGGTGAATTAGAATCAGGTCTTGCTGCTTGTGCGGGTGCAATTATTATAGTTGATTCAACAAGTAGTATTTCAATCGGTACTGAAGCTGCATTTGAAGTTACAGATGAAAGAAAAATACCTAAATTTGTATTTGTAAATAAAGTAGATAGTGATAAAGCGGATTATAACAAAATTATACGTGAACTAAAAGAAAAATTTGGTAAAAGAATTGCTCCATTCCATATTCCTTGGGGAGTTTCTGATAATTTTAAAGGACATATTAATGTAGTTGATTTATACGCAAGAGAATATAACGGAATTGACTGTAAAAATGCTCCAATGCCTGACAATATTGATGTATCTGAAATTCGTAATATGTTAATGGAAGCCGTAGCTGAAACTTCTGAAGAGCTTATGGATAAATATTTTGCAGGAGAAGAATTTACAACACAAGAAATACACCAAGGACTTAGAAAAGGTGTACTTAATGGTACACTAGTTCCTGTAATTTGCGGTTCAAGTTATAAAAATATAGGAATACATACTACTTTTGATATGATTAAAGAATATATGCCTTCTCCTCTTGATAATGTAAAAATAAACAGTTCTGTAAAAGAATTTACTGCACAAATATTTAAAACTGTAATAGATCCTTTCTTAGGAATTCTATCATATGCAAAAGTTATTTCAGGTGAAATTTATCCTGATACAGATGTATATAATATTAATAAAAACGAAACGGAAAGAATAAATAAAATATATACTTGGAGCCATACCGACTTAGTTGAATTAAGTAAAGCTGTAACTGGTGATATAGTTATATTTAACAAATTAAATTATACTAAAAATTCAGATACTTTAAGTATCAATCCTAAAGCTTTAACTATACCGGAAATTAATTTTCCTAAAGAACAAATGTTAGTCGCTATAGAACCCGCAAATAAAGCAGATGAAGATAAAATATCTAATGCTTTGCATAAGTTAAGAGATGAAGACTCATCATTTTATTGGAGAAGAGACCAAGAAACAGGACAAACTATACTTGGAGTTCAAGGAGATATACATGCAAATACAATAATAAATAAGCTTAGTAAAAAATATTCGGTAAAAGTTATAGCTACTGATCTTAAGGTTCCTTACAAAGAAACAATAAAAGGAGTCTCTGATGTACAAGGAAAATATAAAAAACAGTCTGGAGGACATGGGCAATACGGAGATGTTAAAATAAGATTTAGCCACAGCGATAAACATTTTGTATTTGAAGAAGAAATAGTAGGTGGGGCTGTTCCTAAATCATATATACCTGCTGTTGAAAAAGGATTAAACGAAGCATTAAAAGAGGGTGTACTTGCAGCTTATCCTGTAACAAATATTAAAGCTGTTTTATATGACGGTTCATATCATGATGTAGACTCATCTGAAATGTCATTTAAAATTGCAGCCGCTATGGCTTTCAAAAAAGGAATGGAACAAGCAAACCCTATTCTACTTGAACCTATTATGGAACTTAAAATAAAAATACCAGAAGAATATGTCGGCGATATAATGGGAGATATCAACAAAAAACGTGGTAAGGTTTTGGGTATGGAAAGTATGGGAAATAAGCAACTAATAATCGCTCAAGCACCTATGGCTGAAACTTTTAAATATATAAACGACCTTAAATCAATGACTCAAGGTAGAGGAACATTTGAAATGAGTTTTGTTAAATATGAAGAAGTTCCTGCTGAAATAGCTCAAAGAATTATTGAAAAACATAATAAAGAAAAAGAATAGTAGGATATTATGATAGTAAGTATTATAGAACCATTAATGATTTCAAAAGATATGATCGATGAAAAAATACAACAATTTAAAAATTAAGGAGTAACACTTAAATATTTTGATTCCAAACCTAAAAATTCCGATGAAATATTTGAAAGAGCAAAAGATAGCGATGTTATTATCATCGCTAACTTACCTATTCCTGATGATGTTTTATTAAGATTAGATAAAACTAAATATATATCTGTTGCATTCACCCGACTTGACCATATTAATTTAGATATTTGCAAAAATAAAGGCATACTTGTTACAAATAGTGCAGGGTATTCAGATATATGTGTTTCGGAACTAGTAATAGGGCATATATTAAACATATATAGACATCTAAATACTTTTGAATATGGGATATGAAATATATAAAAAAACAGTAGGAATTGTAGGATTAGGTAATATTGGTAAAAGAACTGCAACACTTTTAAAAGCTTTTGGGGCAAATATAGTTTATTATGATATAAATAAAAATACAGATAAATTTAAAAAAGTTTCTTTAGAAAAATTACTTGAAACATCTGATATTGTATCAATACATATACCTTACACTAAAGAAAATGAAAATATGTTTAATTATGAAAATTTATCAAAAATGAAAAAAAATGCAATATTAATAAATTGTGCCAGATCTAAAGTTATAGACCAAAAAGATTTAGTAAAAATTTTAGATGAAAACAAAATCATGGCTTGTGCTCTTGATGTGTTTGATATAGAACCTCCTTTACCTAAAAATCATATAATATTAAATAGAAAAAATGCGTATTTATCAGCATACATAGCATATTTAACAAATGAATCAATGATTAGAAGATTTAAAATTTGTACTGATAATGTAATTGAATTTATAAAAAAGGGCAAAATCTAGATGATTTTGCCTCTATTTATATTCATCAAATATAGGTGCCTTATAATTTTTTATAAATCTTTCTATTTCTTCCATATTATCTGAAAATAAGGTATTTTCTCTATCTTCTTTACTTAAAAATCCATTTTCTACCATATCATCAAACATTTTCTTTAATGGATTATAATAACCATCAATATTGTATACAATACAAGGAGAACTGTTTTTTCCTATTCTAGCCCAAGATATTACTTCAGATATTTCCTCTAATGTCCCAGGACCGCCAGGTAATGCAATGAAAACGTCGGCTTTTTCTATCATATATTGTTTTCTTTCAGGCATACTTTCTACAATTACAAGCTTAGTTAAATTAGGATTAGCAATTTCTTTTTCAACTAAAAATTTAGGCATAACTCCAATCACATTACCACCATTTGACATTATTTCATTTGAAAGGATTCCCATTAGACCTACTCTTCCACCACCATAAACTAGCGTATAATTATTTTTTAATATCCATAATCCTAGCTCTTTTGTTTTTTCACTATATATTTTTTTAGAACCAATATGAGCTCCACAATAAACAGTTATATTCATTTTATATTCCTTTCATTTTATTATGTTCCACTGCTTGCATATTTTTCCAAAAATTTATTCCATATAAAACAAATTATTATAAAATAAATTAAACTTATAATAACTGATATTATTGTAATATCAAAAATGGCAGAGAATTTTCTCTATCATTAGTCATTACTTAATTTCTTGACCAGCTGTAGGTCCTGATTTTAGTGTATATATTTTTTCTATTTTCATAACTACAGCAGCTTTTGGTACTCCCATTCTTCCTTCTGCCCATTTCACTGCACCGTCATAATATTCTCCACTTGTATATACTTCTGCTTTACCTACAAATCTGTAACCATCTAATTTTTCACGGTCTACAATCATAATTGTTATATCTTTGCTTCTTTCAATATTTGCTTGTGTTCTTCCACCTGTATTTTCATTAAAAATTATAGTTTCATCGTCAATTACTCTTGCTGATCTTTTAGGACCTAAATTAGGTGTTCCGTCTTCATTCACAGTTGCTATAATTGGAAGTTGAACTGCAAACATATCTTTCATTTCTTGTGTTAATTTTGCCATTTTAATCTCCTCCTGCTTTTTTTTCAAAATTTTGTTTATTTACAACATATCTACTATGTATACCTGTACCAATTAATACACTGTCCACGTAACATGATACATAAAGAGTTATCATTTTACCTTTAACTTCTTTAATATCACATTCACATTTTACTTTACTACCAAGAGGACTCGCCTTTAAATGCTGTATATTTACCATAGTTCCAACTGTTATTTCATCATTTTCAAGAAAAGTCTCTATACATTCAGCTGATGTTAATTCCATAAATGCTATCATGGCAGGCGTTGAAAAAACTTTTGCTTTTCCAGAACCCCAACGAGTTGCTAAATCTTGTTCTTCAACTGTCATAAATTTTTCGTGTTTAATTCCTATTTGTATATCTTTCATAACATTCTCCGATTTAATACACTATTTTATTTTCTACGTCTTTTCTAGCTTCTATTCCTTTTGTAATTTCAACTAATTCCAACCCAAATTCAATAGCTGCCGCTGCTGAACGTGCTGTTATTATTTTTCCGTCAATAACAACCTTTGTATCAACAACATTTGCTCCATTTTCTTCAAGTACTTTTTCATAACTTGGAAATGATATTGCATTTTTACCATTTAATACATTATATTTAGCAAGTACAGAAGGTGCTGCACAAATTGCAGCCATATATTTATTTTTTTCATAAAAGTATTTTATTGCATTTATAACTTTTTCTGATTCATAGTATTTATGTGTTCCTGCTCCACCTGGCAGTATCATTAAATCATAATCTTCAAGATTTACTTCTGATAATTTTTTATCTACTGATATTTTTATCTTTTGAGCACTTTCAACAAGTTCTTCATCAAAAACTGAAACTAAATCAATATCTGAACCTGCCCGTCTTAACATATCAACAGGTGCAGCTGCTTCAACTATTTCAAATCCTTCAACTAAAAGCATAACTAATTTCATAATTACCCCCTTATATTAGGCATTCTAAAACTTCTTCCGGTGTATCTTTACTTAGTATTAAATCTCTATATTTTTGTGCTTCCACATAAGATGCATCAATTATTTTTTTCTTAACTCCAAGTATTGAACTTGCACTCATAGAGAATGAATCAAGTCCCATACCTAAAAGTATTTCAGTTGCTTTTTTATCTCCCGCAAATTCTCCACACATACTTACAGGTATTCCTCTATCATGTCCTGCATCTATTACTTTTTGAATAGCTTCAAGTACTGCCGGATTATATGCACTGTATAATGATGAAACTTTTTCATTTCCTCTATCAACAGCTAAGAAATATTGTGTTAAATCGTTAGTTCCGATTGAGAAAAAGTCAACTTCTTTAGCAAACTTATATGCTATCATTGCAGTTGATGGTGTTTCTACCATTATTCCAACTTTAATATTTCTATCATATAGTTTACCAATTTCATCTAATTCTTTTTTACATTCATCTAATATTTGATTAGATTTTCTTATTTCATTTATAGAACAAACCATAGGATACATTATTTTTACAGGTCCATATGCTGATGCTCTAAGTATTGCTCTAAGTTGTGTCTTAAACATATCTTGATGAGTAAGTGATATTCTAATTGCTCTATATCCTAAAAAAGGATTCATTTCTGTTGGTAAATTTAAATAAGGTAATATTTTATCTCCACCTATATCCATAGTTCTAATAGTTACAGGTTTACCTTTCATTTTTTCAACTACTATTTTATATGCTCTATATTGTTCTTCTTCAGTAGGCATATGGTCTGTATCCATAAATAAAAATTCAGTTCTATATAATCCAATACCTTCTGCTCCTGCTTCAATTACAGCATCTACATCTTCTGGTTTACCTATATTCCCTTGTACAATTACAGTTCTTCCGTCTGTTGTTGTAGCTGAAAGATTTTTTAATTTTTTAAGTTCTTCTTTTTCACTTAAAAATTTTTCTCTTAAATCAGTGTATTCTTTAACTATATCTTCTGTTGGAGAAAGGAAAAATTCTCCTTTTTCACCATCAATTACAACAAGTTCATTTTCTTTAATAGTACTCATTATATTACCAACACCGACAATAGCTGGTATTTCTAAAGATCTCGCCATTATAGCTGAATGGGCTGTTTTACCACCTATTTCAGTTATAAATCCGATACAATTTTCAAGATCAAGTTGTGCTGTGTCAGACGGAGTCAAATCATGTGTTACAACTACTGTATTTGGTTCTAAATTAGATAAATCTTTAATTTTAATACCTAAAATATTTTTTATCCATCTTGACCCTATGTCTCTTAAATCCGCAGCCCTTTCTCTCATATATTCATCATCTAATTTTGATAAAAGATTGCAATATTCTTCAATTCCTTCATTCAACGCATACGCAGCACTCATATTTTGAGTTTTAATTCTTTCTTTTACTTCAAAAAGTAAGTCTTCATCTTCTAGTAATTCAATGTGTGCATCAAAAATAGAAGCTTTGTCTTCGCCTAACTTTTCTTTAACTCTTTCTCTAATTGCAAGAAGTTGTATTTTTGTTTTTGTCATACCATCTTCAAGCTTTAAATTTTCTGCCTCTACCGGAATAATTGAAACTCTAAGTTTTTCCATATCTATTTTTTCTTCTGTATAAAGAAGTGCTCTTCCAATAGATATCCCCTCTGAAGCTCCAATTCCTGTTAATCTCATCATATCGCTTTCCTCCAAAATCTTATTTTTTTCATTTCAGAATCTCTTAAAATTTTAACCATTTTACCTTTGCCATGTATAGTTGCAATATCATAGGCATCATTTCCATTTTTATCTGTTTTTCTAATAATTGCCCCATTTTCTAAAAGTAATTTTAAAATTTGCTCATTTTCTTTTAAAACCGCTTCTTGTATAGGTAGCCAACCGTCAGAATCGGAACCTCTATTTATGAACTCTTTATAATTTTCAATAATATATTTTGCAACATCATTTGAATTATAGTAAATAGCTGTATTTAAAATTGTTTTACCTAAAATCGGGTGTTTAGTTTCTAAGCTTGCACCTTTTTTTAAAAGAGCTTTAAATATCTCTAAATTATTATACACAGCAGATATTATAAGTGAACTGTATCCGTTCAAATCTACTGAATTTATATCTATATTATTAAATAGTTCAAAAGCTTCGGAATTTCTATCACTTAGGACATCGTATGAATTTTTGGAAACTTCCTTTTTTTTCTCTGGTTCCAAAAATTTCATAGCATATACGTTTGTATGTAATTTTATTGCTTTATAAAATTCTGTTAAACTTGAATCCACGAATAAACGATGTTCTAAATTTGATAGATAATTACTATCATTTATAGATATTGAAAATGAATAATTTGATAAGATTAGTAAAATAAGTATAAATATTTTTTTCATCATACTCACCCCATTTTAACACATTTACTTTTTGTTTTCAAACATATCCAAAACCTGTTTTTTAAACTTTTTGTCATTTATTTTTTGAGAATATAAATCAGGTCTATTTATTATTGTCTTTTCTATGCTTTTATTCATTCTATATTTTTCTATATTTTTATGATGACCGCTAAGAAGAACATCAGGTACAGACATTTTATCTATAATTTCAGGTTTTGTATATTGAGGATAACCTAAAATACCATTGTAGAAAGAATCAGTAGTATAAGACTCTTCTTTTATTACCCCTTCTTTCATTCTTATAATACCATCAATTATAGATAAAGCCGGTAAATCTCCACTACTTAATACAAAATCACTTGTTGATAATTCTAAATCAACAAATTTATCAATAACCCTTTGATCTAAACCTTCATATCTTCCTGATATTATACAAATATCATCATACTGCGATATATCTATTATTTTTTGTTGAGTTGCTTTTTCCCCTTGTGGTGTCACAAATATTGTAAATGGTTTTTTTATTTTTTTTCTTCTAAGACCTACAAAATATGCCCAAAAAGGTTCCGGTTTTAAAACCATTCCTGCTCCGCCACCATATGGACTATCATCTACACTTTTATGTTTGTCTTTTGAATAATCTCTTATATTTTCTATTTCAAACTCAATATTTGCTCTTTTTAATATTGTTTGATCAAGATACATTGAAAACAACTCCGGAAATAGCGTTAATACTCTTATTTTCATATTACATACCTTCAATTAAATCTGTATAAATTTCTCTTTTATCATCATCTATTTTTGTTATAAAGACATCTATAAATGGAATTAAAATTTCTCTTTCTCCACTTACTTCAAGTATATCATGGGCTGCTGTCTCCATAATATCAATTACTTCTCCAATATATGTTCCCTTATTGTATACACTATATCCTATAACACTATCTTGAACTTGTTCATAATCAGGTATTAAATCTTTTCTAACATATATTTTATATCCTATTAATTTTTTTGCTTCTTCTATGTTTTGTACTTGTTCAAAGTCAAGCAAAGCTCTACCTTTAACAATACCTTTTACATCTTTTAATGTTACTAATTTTATATCTTCATTTTTTTCAAGTATAAGTTTTTCACCTATTATATCATCTATAAAATCGTACATTGTTGAAACTTTAACTGTTCCGGCTAAATGATGCGTTCCCTTTATAGTTCCGATTAAATATGTATCTTCCATTATTCTCCCTTTATGATATTTTTTCTTTCAAAGTAGTTATATAACACATATGAATTGATTGCTAAAACTAAATGAACTGCTAGATTATAGTAAGCAGTATTTTTTATTACAAAATTTTGTAAAAATTCTTGAGTTATATTAACGTCGTTCATATTTGATATAACAAATGTTGTAATAAATCCTGATAATATTGCTATTATAATAATATGGACAATATTAGTAAAAAATATTGTAACAAAATTTAAACTAAGCATTCTTTTTAAAACTATTGCTGCTTGCTTAATATTTACTCCTCTTATTAAAATTGCATAAACAAAATAAATAAAAAATACAATAAAAACTTTAAATAAAATCATCATAAATCCCATTATTACATATGCAACCATAAATGAGATAAATTTTTTTTGTCTTCTTTTAAATATAGCATAATCTAATACTTCAATTGTGAAAATATAAATTATAGTTAAATACATGTCATAATTTGACACATCATATTTTACAAATATCAAATAAAGTAAAACAATAGGTGCTATTAAAATAATATTATTAAAAATAGCAATATACGTTAAACTAAATATTTCAAAAAAAGTTAAATTATCACTTTTTAATTTTAATGCCAAATTAAAATTACTCATTTTTTACCTTCTTAAAATTAATACTGTCTTGTGCTATCTCTTTTAAAGTTTGTAAATCAATATCTACATCATTTGCAGCTACTGCTGATATACAACCTTCAACAACAGGACAATCAGCAATTTCAACATCTATTTCACCTTTTAACATTTTTTTAGCATTTAATGCATAGTCTATTGAACTTCCTAAATCTACAAATACAAGAACTCCTTGACCTGAATCTGCTTTTTTTATTGCATCAACTAAATATGGTACTGATGTTCCAAAATCTTTTGAACTGTCTGCTCCATTTAAAATATTAAAATCATTTGCTTTAAACATATCTAAAAATTCTATAAAATTTTCAACCATTTTATTACTATGACATACTATAACTATTCCTACCATTACTTTACTCCTCTCCTAAAAGTCTATCTAATATTATACTTACAGCTGATCTTACAGATAAATGATTATATTTAGTATTTGCTCTTATAGGCTCTAATATCTTATATGACATATCCATTATTTCATCTGTAAGTCCAAAACCAGTTCCAAATAACAATAAAATTGGACTATCCATTTCTTTTATTTTTTCTGACATTTCTTTATAACTTATGCTATTACTAAATATTCTAGCAGATGTTGTTATTATTTTAGGTTTTTGACCTGTAATTTTTTCTATATCTTCCATAGCCAAATCAATACTTTCGCTTATTTTAGTATTTTCAAACGCTTCATTTCTATCTTTGTTATGAGCTATACCGTCTCCTTCTTGCCAATATCCTATTATTCTATTAGTAAGTTCTATCTGCGATTTTACAGGTGTTATTATATAATATTTATTAATATCATACGTTCTACAACTTCTTGATATATCATGAATATCAAAATTTGTAACAGATGTTGCCACAACTTCATTATTTTTATTATATACCGGATAATGGACCAATCCTAAAAATATTTTATCTCTCATTTTACCACCTTAATATATACAAACCATAGCTTGTTTTAATATTGTTCTTTGATGTGAATAAGTTAGCGTATTAAGTACATTTTTATAGTCTAACCACAACGCAATTCCTATTTCCTGTTCATCAACTTTTATATCTTGTGTTTTTGAATGTCCTATAAATAAAACAACTTCTTTTAACGTATTTTCATTTATAGCATATTTAATTGTATGTCTAAATTTACTTTGATAAAGTATATCTATATCTATATTTGTTTCTTCTTTAACTTCTCTAATTGCAGTCGCATATTCATATTCATTTTCTTCAATATGACCTTTAGGAAATCCCCAGTTTCCACCATTTAAACCACGAGCTATTAAAAATTCAAAACCTTTATCTGTTTTTCTATAAACTACTGCTCCTGCACATTTTTCAATAATTAATTCTTTTTTTATCTTAAGTATTTTATAAATATACCTTATAATATCATCTTTTGAGTTAGGAATTTTTCCATTTACAACTTCTGAATATATTTTTTCCTTTATTTTATTAAATAAATTCTTATCTATTCCAAGATTATATAAATCAACATTACCTATTTCCAAATCACTGAAAAATATCACTTCATCTTTTAAATATAGGCTTTGAATATTATTTAAAATTTTATTAACTAAACTACTTATATATTCTTTATCTTCATTGTTTAATTCATACATTGATTTAATATAGTTTAAAAGTTTACATATATTTTTATTGGTTTTTAAATCTCTTGTCATTCTTTTTAACATCATAAGAGAGGGATTTTTAAAGATTATTGTATGATAATATATTAAATTTTTTATGTTATCTATCTCTGTTTGTGTAAAATATACCTTTTTACTAAATTTTTCAAAATATGAGATACTGTAGCTTTCATACCCTTTTAAACTTCTTATTAAACGTTGATTTTGATTAAATTTATTTCTTCCTATATGTGCAAATAAAGTTGCATAATATAATTCTTTATTTATGTATTTATGTTTTTCTAAAATTTTATATATCTTATTAAACAAATGTTTATCAAAATTGACATCAATTTCAGGTATAAAAAATTTCAATATATTAAGTTCATACATTTTTTTAATTGCTTTATATGAAAATTGTGACGATATTATTTTTGTAAGTTCTAAATTAAGTCTATCTTTTGAAAATTTTATAAACAACCTTTTATCTTTTGATAATTTACTAATAGCCTCTTCAAGATTTTTATCCATTTTAAAATCATATTTCGCCATAAATCTAAATGCACGAAGTATTCTAATTTTATCTTCTTTTAATCTTTTTTCAGCATTTCCTATTACTTTTATTATACCGTCTTTAATATCATCTTTACCATTCAAAAAATCATGCGTATTATTTCCGTCATAATATATTGAGTTTATTGTAAAATCACGTCTTATTGCATCAATTTCAATATCATCCACAAACTTTATATACTCAGGATTTCTTCCGTCTAAAATACCTATATCTTCTCTTAACCTTGCAATTTCATACTTTTTTCCATCATGCTTAAAATGTATTATTTGATATTTATTGTTTAATATTACCGGATTATATTCACGCAAAATATTTACAAGTACATTTAATTCAATGTTTGCAACAAAATCTATATCGTTTGTAGTCACATTAAGATATTTATCTCTTACAAAACCGCCAACAATATATGCCCTACCATATTGTTTTAATATTTCAAATATTTTTATCGTGCTATTATCCAGTATAATTTTCATTACATATCCTTTATTTTTTTAAATTTTATTATATAAAAGCCATCAAGATACTTATTTTTATGACTTATATATACACCACCAAATTCATCTGTTTCATATTGTACATTTTCAGGAATTTCAAGTGGCAATACTTTTAAATTATTGTATTTTTCTAAAAAGTATTTAACATTATTTGTATTTTCATTTTTAGTTATAGTACAAGTACTATAAATCAATTCCCCATCATCTTTAAGATAAGTTAAATTGGTTTCAAATATTTTCTTTTGCAATTTTTTTAATGCTTTTATATCACTTAATTGTAAACTATAAACTTTTTCAGGCTTTTTTCTTAATACTCCAAGACCTGAACAAGGTACATCAAGTAATATTTTATCAAAATATTTTTCATAAAATGAACCTTCATGTGAAGCATCGTTTTTTATAACTTCCATATTTTCATAATTATATTTTTCTTTTAAAGATTTTAATAAATCTATTTTATGATCATATATATCGGTACAAATAATTTTTTTGGGATTATATAAAGAAAGCATTGCAAGTGTTTTACCACCTGGTGCACAACAAGCATCGAGTACTCTAGCACTATCTTTTATATCCATATTCTTTGCTACTATATATGAAGATGCATCTTGGAAAAATATTTCATCATCATTAAAAATTTTTGCTTCCATTATTTTTGAATTAGACACATAAAATACATCTTCAACTTCAAATAAAATTTTAGTATCAATATCTTTTATTCTATCTAAAAATTGTTCTCTATTTATTTTTTTTCTATTTATTCTAACAGATAAATATGATTTTTGTTTAAATGATTTAAGTATTTCCTCATAATCATCAGACCAATCTATTTTAATTTTTTCAACTATCCATTTTGGATATGAAAGCATTATAGATAATTTATTATTTTCCGCTATACTTTCATTTACTTTATCTATATTATTTATCACATTTTTTAAAACTGAATTAACAAATTTTCCTTGATGTATATTTACAAGTTTAGCAATTTCAACAGCCTCGTAAACAACACCTTTGTTATCAGAATCCATAAATAAAATTTGTGCTACTGATATTCTAAGTAATTGTCTTATTTTTCTTTTACTTACATTTTTAGCAAAAAAATCTATTATATAATCAATGTATATTAAGTTTTTCATTGTTTCACTTAATACATTTTTAATAAAAGCTTTTTCTGCTTTCGTATAATTTTTTATATTAAAATAATAATTAATTTCTATATTACTAAATTTATTTTTTTCAATAATATTATCAAGAAGATGTATTATATCATCTTTAATCATTATTATACTTCTCTCTTTCTTAGTCTTTAGGTTCTCTCATATGTTGAAATTTTGGACTATTTTCTGTTAATACTTCAAAAGTATATCCATGTTCTTTATATTTATCTATTATGTGTTGTAATGCCAAAACTGTTGATTTTTTAGTATCATGCATTAATAAATTAACCTTTTTAAAATTACAAAAACTATTTTCTGCCTCTTCTTCAGGTGAAAATAACTTTCCACTTGCATCTTTACTATCACAGTTCCAATCTTGGAAAATGAAACCTTCTTTTTTTAATCTTCTTAAAATTTGTTTTTTTAACTCTCTTGAAGCTCTTGTTGTACTTGAACCTCCAGGCATTCTAACTATTTTAGGATCTAGCCCTGTTGTTTCTTTTATTAAGTCTCTAAGTCTATATAAATCTGCAAAATAACTATCTACTGAAGCATAAACTTCTTTATACTTATGTGTATAAGTATGTATTTCTAATTTATGACCTTGTTCAACTATCTGTTTATATATTTCTGGATTTTGCCCTATTACAAAAAAAGTTGCTTTTATATCATTTTCTTTTAAAATTCTTAAAACCTCTAAAGTTGTAGTTTTTGTAGGTCCATCATCAAATGTTAAATATACAACTTTTTTATTTTTATCTTCCTTTTGCTTTTCTTCTATTTTCTCTTCTTTTTTTTCTTCTTGCTTTTCTTCTTTATTTTCAATTTGTACTACTTCTGTTTTTAAAACTGGCTTTTCCTGTTTCTCTTTTTTATTGCACGAAACAATGTTTAGTAACATTAAAAATAAAATCAAATATTTTTTCATTATTGTTTTGTCTCTCCTTTTATTTCACTACTCTCTCTATATCAGTTGATATACTTGTAACAATTTCATCAGGTATTGTTTTATATTTTTTTGCAATCATGTTTACTGTTATACCATTTCCTATTATATATACATCATCAAAAAGATTTACTTTAATACCGCTTATATCAATTACAGACATATCCATACAAGGTTTAGCTAATATTTTTGCTCTTTTATTATTTATCATAACGTGATTATAAAAAATATTTCCATGACTATAACCAACAGGAATTATTGCAACAGTCATGTCCTTTTTTGCTATATAATCACTAGAGTAAAGTATATATTCACCTTTTTTTATATTTCTTACAGCTATTATTTTTGTCATTAAAGCAAAAGCATTAACTAATCCCATATCCTCATTTAATCCGTAAATTGACATCCCGACTCTACAATAATCATATAAATATTTATCTTTAAATTTAAAAAGTCCTGGTGTAGCAAGTAAATGTGCTTTTTTTATTTTAGTTTTACTTATTGCTTTTTCAAAATTTTCAATTTGCTTTTTTGTTCTATCTTTATTATTTACATCTGCAAGATGAGAATATATAGACTTAATATTTAAATTAAAATTATTTAAAACATTAAGTTCATCAATATTAAACCCCAGCCTATTTAAACCTGTATTAATTTTTATATGAACAGGTATATTAAACAAATTAATATTTGTAAATTTTAAATATTCTTTTAAAATTTCTACACTACTTAAACTAATTTCCAAGTCGTATTCTTTTGCTTTTTTTAAATCCTTAGGTTCTATAACTGAAAGTATTAAAATTCTTGCATCTTTTACATTTTTTCTTATTTTTAAAGCTTCATCAACTGTTGAAACCCCATAATATTTAAATCCAAGCTTGCTTATAACCTTGGCTATATTTTCTATGCCCATTCCATATGCATTATCTTTTAGTATATATATATTGTTTTTAGATAAACTGTTAATTATCTCTAAATTATGCTTTATTCTATTTTTGTATATTGTCAGTTTTGTCATTTTCTTTTCCTTGTTTTGATATATATAAATAGTAAAATAATATGACTAATTCAACTATAGCTTCAATATTTAATAGTATTTCAACAAAACTAAGTAATGACAGGAACAAAAAACCTATTGATACAGGTAAGTACTTTTTATTATCTTTTTCAAAGCATTCATTAACTAACATTAAACAAGAAATTGTAAATACTAATTTTGCTAAGATAACCATAGTCATAAATGTAAAAGAAAATAAAACTAAATCATTAAAATATGCTGAAGCATTTATAACTGTGGTAAATAAATTAGTTATTATTACCGAACTTAAAATAAATTTTCTCCATTTTACATTTACATCTGCTATTAAATGTTTAAAAATATGATAATGAAAAAATGTTACCAATAATCCAAATGTTGTCATCATTATATTAGGAATAGAAGTTGTATGTAATAAGTATTTTATAATCATTAAAATTATAAGCATCAAACAAGTAAGTTTTTTATTTATTTTTTTCATCTCATTCCCCATATATCATTTCAAATTTTTTCATAATTTCACTATTACAATTATTTTCTATAAGTATATTGTAAATTTTATTATTATATTTCATCTTTAATTGTGGAAAGTTTGATTTTTGTATGTATAAAACTAATAAAAGTAAATTTATGTTTACAGTTACTTGATTTTTTTGTTCTATTTCAGATATTAAATAGTCAATAACCTTTTTCGTCTGAAATAATTTATTAGCATTATCCTTATTTATATTTAGCACCAAATCTATTATTATATTGTAATATGATAAAACATTTTCTTGTGTTATTGAAATTTCAGGCATATTAATGGCAAAACTTTCTTTCATACATAGATTTATAAGCTTATCAAGTACTCTATGGGTAGTCTCACAATTAACATTTGTGTCATAAATATTTGTTTTTGTCTTTTCATTTAAGTCATACTTATATACACTTAAAATAAAAGTTCCATCTTCTTTAATATCATGTATAACTCCAGATACAATATAATCTAAATCAGGATTTTTACTTTTTATTGCCTCAAAATATTTTATAGGATAATCTTGTGTGTACTGTACTATTCCCAAATCATCATAAACTAAAAGGCTTTTTATATTCCCATTACTACTTATATACATTGATTCAAATATATATGATGATATTGTTTTAGCAAAAACTTTAACTCCTTCAGGTACATTTTTACTACTTTTACCCAAAATAAAAGGTAATATTAATATTTGTGAACCCTCTTTTTCTATTTTTTCAGTTTCAAATATTAAGTTATCTATTGAATTATACAGTAATTTTATTTTATCATTACCAACTTTTTTATTATTTATATACGCACTATGTTTTTCTTTTTGTTCTTTTTCAAATTTAAGCAATATGTATTTTAATTCATATTCAGAAAAGCTTTCATCATAGATATCATTATTAAATAATTCCAAAAGTAGCTTAAATCCATTTTCATATTGTTTATCTTTAAGATAAAAATTAAGTACAGATAAGTGAAAGCTCATACTCGCATTTCTTAAATCGTATTTAGGTAATACATAATTATCATATTCAATATTTCTGTCATTTGACATTAAAATATTTGCTATTTCTAAAATAATATCTTCTCTATTGGTGACCAAAAGAGCTTGAATTAAATAATTAGTAGCTTTTTCATTTTGGTTAATACTATACAATATTTTAGCAACCTCTTTTTTTAAATACCATGAATTACCATTTGATGCTAATTCTTCAATATATAAATAATAATCTTGAGGTTTTACATTTTTCATATGCTCTATATATTTATTTATAGCTTTTTTAAAATTTTGTTTTTCTTTTAATGCAAAAAATAGATTTTTTTCCATTTCTTCCATATTACCTATTTTTTCTTGTAACATAGCTAAGTTATAGTACATGTTATCGGTCATTTTATTGCCATTTTCAATATATGTTTCATATAACTCTATTGCTTCTTTATATAACCCGTTATGGCTATAATAACTACAAAGTATATTTGTTTTTCTTTGAGTATTTTCATCTACCATGTATAATTGCATACAAGCATCCATAGTTTCAGTATAAATACCATAATCAAATGCTAATAATATTAAATTGTACAATTCATCAGGATTACTTAAATTCTTTTCAACCAATTTATAAAAATCTTGAAGCCAATCATTCTTTTTTACTTTTTGTGGCTCTCCATCTTCATTTATTATTTCTAAATACTCTTCTTTATCAATTTGTTCTTCTTTTTTATTGCTTTTAAAAAAATCAAAAAATCCCATCAATTGCTCCTCCACCAATACATATATTTCCTAGATAACCTACAACAATTTGACCTTTTGTAACAGCTCTTTGTGGTTTGTCAAAAACAAATTTTACTTTACCATTCTCTTCCTTAGTTGCTGTTGCACTTACATCTTCTTGTCTATATCTGAATTTAACTGTACATCTTAATGGAAAACTTACAATTTCTTTATTAATTAAATTAAAATCATTTGTTATAAGCCCGTTTGAATACAAAATAGCAGTATCTCCTTGTGAAACTATAAGCTCATTTGTATCTATATTTTTATCAGCTACAAACCAAGGATCACCAGTTCCCTCTTTTGTATTACCTATACCTATTCCTTTTCTTTGTCCTATTGTATAATACATAAGACCGTTATGTTTACCTAAAATTTTCCCATTCTTATTTACAATATTACCTGGTTTTGCCGGTAGATATTTACTTAAAAATTCATTAAAATTTCTTTCTCCAATAAAACAAATACCCGTGCTATCTTTTTTATTTGCCGTCGCTAAATCATATTTTTTTGCTAATTCTCTTATTTCAGGTTTCGTGTAATCTCCTAAAGGAAACATTACTTTTTCAAGTTGTTCACTACTTAATTCTGATAAAAAATATGATTGATCTTTATTAGAATCTACACCACGAAGAAGTATTGAACCTTTATCGCTATGAATAACCTTAGCATAATGGCCTGTTGCAACATAGTCTGCTCCAAGTTTTATTGCATAATCTAAAAATGCTTTAAATTTTATTTCCTTATTACACATAACATCAGGATTTGGAGTTCTTCCACGTTTATATTCTTCTAAAAAATATGTAAATACTCTATCCCAATATTCTTTTGTAAAATTAACAGAGTAATATGGTATTCCTAATTTTTGTGCCACTGCAATAACATCGTTATAATCAGTTTCAGATGTACATACGCCATTTTCATCTTTTTCTTCCCAATTTTTCATAAAAACACCGATTACATCATAACCTTGCTCAAGTAATAGGGCTGCGGCAACTGAAGAATCAACACCTCCGGACATACCCAAAACTACTTTTTTACTCATATATTTATTTTCCTTTTTTACTTTTATTATACATTATTTTTGACTTTCTTACAATCAAAGTATAATAAATATTAAGTAATTTAAAAACTGACCTACAAAAGGTCAGTCGTATTATTTATCTACATTCAAGTATTATTTGTGTATCTTTGTTAAGTAATGTACCCGCAGGTATATTTTGACTTTGAACTATACCTACACCTGTAAATTTTAAATTTGGAAACTTAGAATAAGGGAAAACCTTTATAATTGATTTTATACTAAGTCCCGTAACATCAGGCATATACCCTATTTCAAATTGATGTTTAATATATTCTAAATCTTTCGGTACTTTTTTTATGTTATTTATAGAATCTTGTATAGGTGTTTCAGGCTGTTCTATAGGCAATGTTGGTAATAAACCTTTGTATTTTATAAGTCTTTCAAGAAGTACTTTTACAGGCGGTAGTGCAACTGCTGCACCATAATAAGCACCTTTTGGCTCATTTACTGTAATAAGTATAGAATATTTAGGCTTATCTGCCGGAATAAACGCAAAAAATGATGAAAAGTATTTTCCTTTTTCATATCCTCTTGCTCCTGCTTTTTGTGCCGTTCCTGTTTTACCACCTATTCTATATCCTTCTATTGCTGCTTGTCTACCGGTACCTGAGGTAACAACTTTTTCAAGCATTTCTTTCATTTGGTTTGATGTTGATTCACTTATAACATTATGTAATACTTCCGGCTTATTTTCAAATACAACGTTATTATTAGAATCTATAGCTTTATCAACTATATATGGTTTTAATAATTTACCGCCATTTATAGTTGCATTTAATGCCATTATCATTTGTAACTGCGTCATTGATATACCTTGACCAAAAGAAACGTTGGATTTTCTTACTTCACTAAAATCTTTTAAAGAAAATAATTTACCATTTGCTTCATAAGCTGTGTCTATTTTAGTTTTTTGACCTAAGCCAAATGCCTTTAAATATTCATAGAATTTATCTGTTTCCATCATTTGCCCTATTTTAACTAAGGCAACGTTTCCTGAATTTGCTACTATTTGTTCAACTGTAAGACTTCCAACAGTAGTTTTATCGTGATCATGAATTATTCTATTTTTTACTCTAATATTACCGTCAGAAGATATAACAGTGTTTTTATTAATAAGTTTTTCTTCCATAGCAGCTGAAATAGTTATAGGTTTAAATATCGAACCTGGCTCAAATAAGTCAGTTATTACTCTATTTTTTATTTCACTTTTATTACTTGCTTTAGGGAAAGAATCCATAGCTATAACTTTTCCTGTTTGCGTTTCAATAACTACACCCATCACAGATTCTGCTTGGAATTTATTAAACGTATCTTTTAAAACCGTATCAAGTTCATATTGAATTACACTATCTATAGTTAATTTTATACTATGCCCTTCTTGTGCCGGTTCTAATATCTCATAATCTGTAAGTGATTGCAAAGTATAATTTTTCAAAGAACCAAGTGCCGCTCTATATATTCTTGCTTTACCAGGCTTTCCTCTTAAGTGTTCATCATATACTTTTTCTAGACCATAAACAGGTTGATTTTCCTTATTTAAAAATCCAAGTATAGATTCAAAAGCATTATCTTCTATTACATATCTTTGAGAAAATTGATTAAAAAATATCCAATTTTCTTTTATTTTTAATTTTTTCAAGTTTTCTTTAAGTTCTTTTTCTTTTTCATATGTAATTTCAATTTCTAAATCTAAGTACTTTTTCTTTTTTTCTCTTTTTTCATTTATTTTATTTTTTAATTCCTGTCTGTCAAGTGAAATTGTCTGAGATATAATAGTTATTACATCTTCTAATTTTACTTCAGGTATGTTAGTAGGGTCTATTATAATTTTGTATTTATCAATATCAAATGATAATTTATGATTATCACTTGTTATAATAGCACCTCTTTTTGCTTGTATATTTTCTATACCATGACGTTTTTTATCCAAATTTTCTCTTGCATCAATACCTGTAAAAGCTTGTAGATATACCAATTTACCTATTGCAATTACAAAAAATGCAAATACAAGAAATAAATATGCTGCTACATAACTACGATATATTACCAAATAAATGCAAGTACTCAAAACGAAAAAAATAATTAAGTATATAATAATATTAGTCATTTTTTCTCCATTATTTACATTTGCTTAATATTAAATCAGTCACAAGTTTTGGATTTGCTTTTCCTTTTGAAAGTTTCATAGCTTGACCCATTAAATGTTTTATTGCTCTATCCTTACCTGCTTTTAAATCTTCAACTGATTGTGGATTATCATGTAATACCTTATCTACTAGTTCTTCTATATATTTTGTATCCGTTACTTGAACAAGACCCTCTTTTTCAACTATATCTTTTGGATTTTCACAAGTATTCAACATTTTAGCAAATACTTCTTTTGCTATTTTTGAACTTATTACTTCATCATCAATTAATTTTATTAGTTGCGATAATCTCTCTGCACTGATACTAAAATTCTCAATAGTTATATTTTGTTCCTTAAGTACCCTTAAAACTTCTGTTAGTACCCAACTACATGCGTGTTTTGGCGAATTTGTAAGTTTTACTATCTTTTCAAAATAATCTGCAAGAAATAAATCACTTACCAACGGTTTTGCTTCAAGCATAGCTATACCGTATTCACTAATAAATCTTTGCATTTTTTCATCAGCAAATTCAGGCATATCAGCCTTCATTTTATTAAGTCTTTCTTCAGATATTACAACTGCCGGTAAATCAGGTTCAGGGAAATATCTATAATCCATGGCTTCTTCTTTTGATCTCATTGTTCTTGTAATACCATTTTCTTCATCCCATAATCTTGTTTCTTGAACTACTTTTTTTCCTTTTTCAAGTAAATCAATTTGTCTGCTTGTTTCATATTCTATAGCTTTAACTACAGCTTTGAAAGAATTAAGATTTTTTGTTTCCGTTCTGGTTCCAAGCTTTGTATCACCTTTTTTTCTAACTGAAACATTGGCATCACATCTTAATGATCCTAACTCCATACTTACATCACTTATTTTTGTATACTTTATTCTTTCTTTTAAAGTTGTAAGATAAGCATATGCTTCATTTGCATTTTTTATAACAGGTTTTGTTATTATTTCAAGTAAAGGCATAGATGCTCTGTTAAAGTTAAGTAAACTTTCTTTTGAAATATGTATACTTTTTGCGGTATCTTCTTCTATTTGTATTCTTTCAATTTCAACAAACGACTTATTTCCATTAGGAAGTGTTATTTCAAGTCTTCCATCTTGTGCATATGGTTTAAAAAATTGTGTTATTTGATAATTTTTTGGTGAATCAGGATAAAAATAGTTTTTTCTATCAAAATAACTAATTTTATTTATATTACAATTTAACGCTAATGCTGCTTTAATTGCATAGTTTAATACTTCATCATTTAATTTTGGAAGTGCTCCAGGCTCTCCTATACAAGTTGGACTTATACAAGTATTAGGTTTTTCATCATCATAATTTGCTGATGAACTGCACCATATTTTTGATTTTGTCTTTAATTGAATATGAACTTCAAGACCTATAACTGTTTCGTAATTCATTTTATTTTAAGCCTTTCTTATACTATATTTGTGGATATTGAATTTTTCCTCTTATATTTTCATAAACATTTGATACATTTAATAATAAATCTTCTCTAAAATAATTTGATATTAATTGCATTCCAACAGGTAAACCATCAACTAAACCTGAAGGAACTGATATTGCAGGAAGTCCTGCTAAATTTATAGATACAGTATATATATCTGATAAGTACATAGTCACTGGATCTTTTATTTTTTCTCCTTTTTTAAATGCTAATACTGGCGATGTCGGAGTTAAAATAAGGTCTACTTCTTTTAAAGCTTCTTCAAAATCTTGTTTTATAAGTCTTCTAACTTGTGAAGCTTTTTTATAATACGCATCATAAAATCCTGAACAAAGTACATAGTTTCCTACCATTATTCTTCTTTTAACCTCAGAACCAAATCCTTGTGTTCTTGTTTTTACATACATATCTTCAACGCTTTCATTAGAACCTCTATATCCATATCTAACTCCATCATATCTTGATAAATTAGAAGCTGCTTCCGCAGAAGATATTATGTAATATGTAGCAACAGCATATTTTGTATGTGGTAAACTTATTTCTTTAAATTTAACACCTACATTTTTTAAATTTTCTATTGCTTCTTCTATATTCTTTTTTATTTTAGGATCTAAATCTTTTGTGAAATATTCTTTAGGAAGACCTATAGTTAAATCTTTAATATCTTTATCAAGCAGTTTTGTATATTGCGGAACAGGTATATTTGCAGTAGTTGCATCCATTTCATCATATCCGGCTATAACTTCAAGAAGTGCTGCTATATCTTTACTATTTCTTGCAAGCACACCTATTTGGTCAAGAGATGAACCAAACGCCATAAGACCATATCTTGATACTCTACCATAAGTAGGTTTAAGTCCAACAACTCCACATAAAGCAGCTGGCTGTCTAACACTTCCCCCAGTATCTGAACCAAGTGCTATAAAAGCTTCATTAGCTGCAAGCATAGCAGCTGAACCTCCGCTTGAACCTCCAGGTATTCTTTCAAAATCAAAGGGATTTGAAACTGTTTTTACATATGAAGTCTCATTTGATGAGCCCATTGCAAATTCATCCATATTTGCTTTCCCCATTGGTATTATATTCGCAGCTCTCATTTTTTTCACAACTGTTGCATCGTAAGTTCCAATATATGAATCTAACATTTTTGAGGATGCACTTGTTTTATCACCATAAGATACAATATTATCTTTAAGGGCTACCGGCACACCGAATAAAAGACCTTTTTTATCCTCTATATTATCTAGTTTACACGCATTTTCTATTGCATTTTCTTTATTTAAACTAACATATGCACCTATTTTATCATCAACTTTTTCTATTCTATCCAATAGTGATAATACAAGCTCTTTTGCACTTATTTCTTTTGCTTTTATTTTTTCACTAAGCTCTGTCGCTGTATATTCAAATATTTTCATTTTAATATCTTACCCTTTCATTATTCACTTGCTACTATCTTTGGTACTATAATAAAGTTTTCATCTTTTTGGTTTGCATTTTTAAAAAAATCTTCTTTTTTTGTTGCATTAAATACAACATCTTCTCTTGTTCTATCTTGTATATCTAAAACGTTATATAACGGTTCTACACCTTCAACATCAACTTCATTAAGAGTTTCCATATAATCAAAAATACTATTTAATGTACTTTGAAAATCTAATAGCTCTTTTTCATCAAACTCAAGTTTAGATAACTTTGCAATTTTGATTACTTCTTCTCTATCAAACATTTTTAGTCCTTTCCAATTTCATTGAAGTTATTAAATTCTTTAAAATCAATTTTATTTTCCCTCAAATATTTTACAGCTCTAGTTTCACTTCTTGCAAAAACAAAATCCGCTACTTTCATTGCATCATAATCAGATGGACCATCTCCAATAAAAGTAACTTCATCATACTTTTGCATTTCTTTTACTATGTCTTTTTTATTTTCCAATTTATTTATTATATTTACTTTTTTATCTTTTATTTCTATATCGTTAGCGTATACATCTTCCTTTGAGATGTTTATTCCGTATTTTTTAAGAACAGAGACTATATTTAATTTTGTTCCAAAACTAACTATTTTTACATTATGTGAATTAAAAAAATCAATAAAAGTTTCATCAATATCTACATTATCTACTAAACACTTTATATACTGCTCTTTTGTAATATTAAGTGATAAAAGTGCAGATTCTATGTAATCATACATTGAAATTTCACCATTTCTGTACTTTTGCTTAATTATACTTATAGCTTCCGGATTATATTCTCTCATAATGGTTTCTAACGTATCTTGTTTTGTTACTGTTATATCAAAATCAACTAAATAAATCATAATTATAGACTCTTTAAATATTTAATTTCTTCTGGAGTTAAAGCTCTATACTTTCCAACTTCTAAAGTGCCTAAAACTAATTCTCCGATTTTTACTCTTTTTAAAGTTTTAACAGTATAACCCAAAACCTCAAACATTTTTCTTACTTGTCTATTTTTACCTTCAAATATGGCAACACGTACTTCATTTTTACCAAGTCTTTTTACTTTTGCAGGTGCCGTTTTATATCCGTCAATAACTACACCATGTTTCATTGCTTCTAAATGTTCTTCTGTTATATCTTTATCTATTGTTGCAATATAACTTTTATATAATTTTTGGCTAGGGTGCATGCTGTGATTATATAAATCACCGTCATTACTTATTATTATTAATCCTTGCGTTAAATAATCTAGTCTACCATATGTAAAAAGTCTTTTATTTGATTTAATAAGAGAAACTGCTGTAACTCTTCCAAATTTGTCTTTGTTTGAACAAATAACCCTTTTAGGCTTATTTAATATATAGTACTCATATTGATTATTTTTTAATCTTATTCTTTCACCATCAAGTTTTACTATATCAGTATCACTCACTTCATCACCTATTTGTGCAGGTTTGTTATTTATCCATACTCTTTTTTCTTCAATTAACTTATCAGCTGCTCTTCTTGAGCAAAATCCTGATAAGGCTATAAATTTATTAATCCTCATTATTATTTTCTTCTCCTGTATAGTCAAGCGATCTTAACCATTGTGCTTTATCAAGTGAATAAAGCTCTTCTTTATCTTCAAACCCTAAATAACCATAAAATTCATTTGTTACTTCATACAATTTAGGACTACCTAGTGCTTTTTTTCTTCCTACTGAATGTATTAATTTTTTTTCAAGTAAAGTTGATATACTGTTATCTACACCAACACCTTTTATTTCTTCTATTTCTCCCTTAGTTATAGGTCCTTTGTATGCAATTATTGTAAGTGTTTCCATACTTGATTTTGAAAGTTTTTTTATTCTAATTTCAGGATTAAAATATTTGCTTACCATTTCACCAAGAAGCGGATTTGAACTCATATAAACAGTATTTTCTTTTATAACTAAATTTATTCCAGTATTTTCCATTAAAATTTGTAATTCTTTTAAATGTTCAAGTAATATTTCTTTTGTGATTTCATAAAAATTAGCTAATTCTTCTATGTTTACCTTTTTTCCTGATAAAAATATTATAGCTTCAATTTCTTTAAGTATATCACTCATAATACTACTCCATATTAGGGGCTACAATTACATTTGAATATTTATCAAAATCTTCATATATTTTTGAAATTCCATTTATAACTGCATAAATAGGTTCTTTAGTTATTGTTACTTTTAATTTAAATTCTTTTTCCATTAATTCTTTTAATATTCTAA
The DNA here is from genome assembly GCF_001517835.1 of Caviibacter abscessus. Lineage (NCBI taxonomy): Bacteria > Fusobacteriati > Fusobacteriota > Fusobacteriia > Fusobacteriales > Leptotrichiaceae > Caviibacter > Caviibacter abscessus. The sequence goes on along the minus strand of NZ_LOQG01000032.1, from coordinate 6,768 downwards.
TATTTGCTCCTCCACCTGATAAGTATATCCCAGTTTCATAAATATCTGCTGATATTTCAGGAGCTATATCTTCAAGTGTTAGTTTAACACTGTCTATAATCTTTTTAACGTTTCTTAATATAGCTTTTTCAACTACTTCTCCTGTTATTGCTACATTTTTTGGAAGACCTGATATAAGTTCTCTACCTCTTATTTCATATGAAGCTTTGTTATCTTTAACAGATGTTGCAGCTATTTTTAATGCTTCTGCTGTTTTTTCGCCAATTAAAAGACTATATCTATCACGAATAAATTCAATAATATCCTCATTCATATGATCGCCTGCAACTTTAATTGATTTTGAAAGTGATGACCCTCCTGAAACTATGAAAGCAATTTCAGTTGTCCCTCCACCTATATCAACAATTAAATGTCCTTTAGCTTCAAATAAATCTATTCCAGAACCTATTGCAGCAGCTATTGGTTCTTCAACTAAGTAAACTTCATTAACACCAGCATCTTTTACAGCATTAACAACTGCTCTTTTTTCAACTTGTGTAACTCCACTTGGAACACATATTATTACTTTTGAAGTACTTCCTTTTTCTTTATTTACTCTTTTCAAAAATTCAGTAAGCATTTGTTCTGTAACTTCATAATTTGATATTACTCCATTTTTTAATGGTCTTATTACATCAATATGTGTTGGTGTTCTTCCCATTTTAGCTTTAGCTAATACTCCAATATCCTCAACTGCTTCTGTTATATTATTTTTAGCTATGTATGTAGGTTCATCTATAACTATACCTTCTCCTCTTACATATACAACTGTATTAGCAGTACCTAAATCAATTCCAACCTCTCTTACTATACGAGGTTTAATTATTTTTTTCTTTAAATTTGATAAATAAGTTCCTAGTTTCATTAAAATTCCCTTCTAATCATTTATAATCTGATTATTATCATCTATTATTCCATTATCCTTTAAATCTTTACATATTCTTGACGCTCTATTAAATCCTATTTGTAATTCCCTTTGTAACATTGATATCGAAATTCTATCATCACATTGTCTTACTAAATTTACAGCCTTTTCATAATATGGATCAAGATTATTCATATCTTCTTGTGGCGGTTCTAATATTTCCATATTATATTTTGCCGGTCTATTCTTTTTAAGTACCATTGTTAAATTTGTTATTTCTTCATCAGAAATATATGCACCTTGTATTCTATCAAGTTTTGATTTTCCATTTTCAAGAAGTAACATATCTCCTTGTCCAAGAAGTTTTTCAGCTCCTGCTTGATCAAGTATTGTTCTTGAATCAATTTGTGTTCTTAGTGCAAAAGATATTCTACTTGGTAAGTTAGCTTTAATCATACCCGTTATTACATCTGTTGAAGGTCTTTGCGTTGCAACTATAAGGTGTATTCCAACAGCTCTTGCTTTTTGTGCAATACGTGCAATTGAAATTTCTACGCTATTTGCAGATACCATCATAAGATCTGCCAATTCATCAATAATTATTACTATATATGGCATTTTATCAGTTTTCATATACTCATTATATGACTTAATATTTCTAACACCTAAATTAGCAAGTTTTTTGTATCTTTCTTCCATTTCTGTAACAGCCCATTTTAAAGCTATTGCAGCTTGTGTAGGATCAATAATTACTGGAACTAAAAGATGTGGTATTCCATTATACGGCATCAATTCCACCATTTTTGGATCTACAAGTATAAACTTAACTTCTTCTTCCGTTTTTTTAGATATTAACGTAGAAAGTATTGTATTTATCGCAACACTCTTACCTGAGCCTGTTTGACCTGCAATTAATAAATGCGGCATTTTTGCTATATCTATTATTCTTTCTTTTCCTATTATATCCTTACCTAAAATTACACTTAAATCACCATTTTCAAGTTCTTTACTATGTAATAAATTTGCAAAATAAACAGGTTCTTTTGTTTCATTCGGAGTTTCTATACCAATTGTATCTTTTCCAGGTATAGGAGCTTCAAATCTTATACTTTTTGCAGACAGATACATTGATATTTCATCTGACAATTGAGTTACTTTATTTACTCTAACTCCTGCCGGTATTTTTATTTCATATCTTGTAATTGTAGGTCCAGTTACATAATCTACAACTCTTGCATCAACACCATAATCTTTTAATACTTGCTCAAGTTTTGAAATATTTTCCTTTATTTGTTTTATCATGACACTTTTCTTTGATTCGTCCATTTTTTTATACACAAACACTTCATCTATTGATTGTTGCAATGCTTTTCTGTCTTCAATTTCAAAGGTTTTTTGCTCTTCTATTTTTTCAAATTTATCTTCTGTATTTTGTGGCTCAACTAAATAATCATCAATTTGTTCCTGTTCCTTTTCTATAGAAGGTTTAGGGAAAATCTCTATACTCTTTTCTTTATTTTCAATATTTATATCTTTTGTAGTTTCATTTGTTTCTATAGTTTCAGTTTTTTGCTTTTCATAATATTCCAACCATTGCTTTTGCTTTTTCTCCAACTCTTCATCATCATAATATTCACTTTTATTAAAAATTGAAGTTTTAGGCTTTTTTGCTATTTCTTTATCAAGCTTATCTTTTGCAAGAGTTATAAATACATTTTTAAATTCTTCTTCTTTTAATTTTTCTATTTTTTTCTCTTCTTGTAATTCTATTTCTCTTTTTGCTTTAAGTATTTTCATTTTTTGCTTATATTCTTCACTATTATAGTAATTCATTGTTGTTTTAAACATTGAATATATTACAATTACTCTTGCTTTAAAATAAATAAATAATAAAGAAATTATTAAAAATAGATTTATATAACTAAATACACTATTTCCTACTAATGAATATAGCGGTATAGTTAAAATCGAACCAAATAAACCTGCTCCATTATGTTCAAAACCAAATTTTAAAATTTTCTGTCCTGCATTTATTATATTACTACCTTCTATAGTAGGTAATGTATTCATTGTAATGTATAGTGATGTTAATATGAATAAAGATACAAAATATATTATTCTTTTTATTTTAAATTTTTCTCCTGTAAAAACTGTCTTCCCATATATTATAAGCCAAAACGAAAAGGCATAAATCATTATATCTCCAAAAATTAAATGAAGTATATTGAATATAAACAAAAGTGCTGTATTTAATATACCTTTATTAATTTCCAAGTTTGTCTTTAAAATTCCAACTAAAATTATAGCAACAGCTGTTGCTATTATACCTATTCCCTTTATTTTTCTTATAAATAAATTTGTTTCACTTTTCTTTATTCTATTTTCACTTTTTGTGTTACTTTTTTTCATAGTTCCACCTTTTAAAATACATTATTATTCATAATATAATACCATAAAATATAGTTTTTTTAAATACTTTAATGGTAAATAAAAATTGGTAATTAAGTAATTAATCACCAATTATTTCTATTTTAATAGCTTATTATTTCTTGTTTAGGCGGTACGTAATTTATGAAATATTCCATACTATTAACCTCAATATTAGGAAGACATTTTTCATAAGTTCCAAATCTTAACCCTGTTCTAAGTCCAAGTTTATGAGTCTTACTTTTTTTGCTATATTTTCCGTCATAAAGACCTTCCATAACAAAATTATCTATTTCAAATCCTAAGCCTACACCATAGTATAAGCCTCCATCATAACTATTACTCTCTACATCGTCACTTGCAACAACATATCCAAGTCTTGTGAAAGAATATACAGCCATTTTATTATTATACGTTCTTACATAATTTATTTTCCCTAACAAATATATAGGTGATGAATAACCTTTTTTATCATTCAATGTTTTATAATACCACGTTGCATTCCCAAAGTTATACTCTCCACCTATTCCAATTTCAAATACACCTCTATTAAAAGGAATATATTCAACATTTAATATAAAACCATTGTCAAATTGCCCTTTAGTTCCACCTGATATAGTTCCATATCTATAAATGTCATATCCACCTTTTATTTGTACTTCCCAAGAAAATGATATTAAAGTTAATAATATAGATGATATAAATAATATTATTTTTTTCATCTTCCCTCCTTAATTACATATGTATTATACCTTATTCAAAATAAAAAATAAAGAGCAAGAATAATCTTGCCCTGATTAATTTTTAATTATTTATTTAACTATTGTTTTTTCTAGTATTAAATCGCTAAATTTAATTACTACTCTTCTATTTAAATATCTTCCTTCTGGTGTAGCATTAGTAGCCATAGGCTCTCTTTCTCCTCTACCAATTATGCTTGATATTTTTATACCATCAGTAAGTCCTGATTCTTGTAATAATTTTGCTACATTTTGTGCTCTTGATAATGATAATTTATCATTATACGCATCTGAGCCTTTTGAATCTGTATGCCCTATTATTTCAGCATATCCTGTTCCAGCAAAATCATTTATTAATGCTGCTATTTCTCCTATATTTTGTTGTTCTTCAGCACTTGGTACTCCACCATCAACTGCAAAACCATGTATAATACATTCTTTTGTAGCTTCATCACAGGATGCATTTATTAATTTACCATAAGTTTTGTATACTTTTGGCTCAGGTTTAGGTTCAGGTTCAGGTTTTGGCTCTGGCATTGGTTCAGGCTTAACAACAATAGGTTCAACCGGTATAATAGGTTTAACTACTGGTTTTTTCTTAGAAAAATCTCCAAATCTAAATCCTGTTCTTATTCCTGCTTTGTGGTCTATATTATGAGTATTTGAAGAAGGTGATGTTGACATTTGTGCTACTGTAGCACTACCGTTTGTTTGACTATAATGATAAACTGCATCATATAATCCTTCAAACACAAAGTATTTGATTTCAAATCCTAATCCTGCTCCAAAATACAGTCCACTATTTTTAGGATATGATTTTTCTGCTTTATCTGCTGAAAAAGAATAACCTAATCTTCCTAAGGCGTATAAAGCTTTTGTATTTGTATTATCTCTTAAAATATTCCCTTTAAATAGAGCATATAAAGGTATAGTATATCCTCCATTTTGGTGTGTATTTTGTGTTTTAGTATATAAAGGATGTACTGTAGCAAAGTTATATTCAGTTCCTAATCCAAATTCAAAAACACCTTTATTAAACGGTATAACTTCAACACCTAAAGTAAATCCTGATTCACTTAAATTATGTGTTGATGTTAATTTTGAACCTGCAACTTTTATATCTTTACTTCTTCCTCTATAAAAATCATACCCACCCTTAATCTGTACTTCCCAAGCAAAAGCGTTTAATGTAGCTAAAGATAACGCTATAATTGCCAGTTTTTTCATTTCAACTCCTCCAATAATCAATGTTTTTTCAATTAGATATAATCAATGTATTTTTACTAATTATACCCCATTTTCTAACATTTGCAAATAAAAAAGCAAGAATATTTCTTGCCCTTTATATACTTTTTTATTTTTCTATTCCATTTTTACAAGTTCTACATCACTGAACTTTATTTCTACTCTTCTATTTAAATATCTTCCTTCTTCTGTATCATTAGTAGCTATTGGTTCACTTTCTCCTCTACCACTTATAATTGATATTTTTATATCATTAGTAAGCCCTGATTCTTGTAATAATTTTGCTATATTCTGTGCCCTTTTAAATGATAAATTTATATTATATGCATCTGACCCTTTTGAATCTGTATGCCCTACTATTTCAACATAACCTTTTCCTATAAAATCATTTATTAATGTAGCTATTTCTTTTATATCTTCCTGTTCTTCTGCACTTATTGCTCCACCGTCAGCTGCAAAACCGTGTATTATACATTTCTTTGTAGCTTCATCACATGAAGCATTTATTAATTTACCATGAGTTTTATATATTTTTGGTTCATGATTTGGTTCTTCAGTTTTAACACTTGATTTAACAGGAATTATTGGCTTAACAATCACAGGCTTTTTCTTAGAAAAATCTCCAAATCTAATTCCTGTTCTTATTCCTGTTTTGTGGTCTATATTATGAATAGAAGAACCATTAATAGCACTATAATGATATATTGCTTCATATAATCCTTCAAACACAAAGTATTTGATTTCAAAACCTAGTCCTGCACCAAAGTAAAATCCACTATTTTTAGGATATGATTTTTCTGCTTTATCAGCTGAAAAAGCGTAACCTATTCTACCAAATGTGTATAAAGCTTGTGTATTTGTATCATTTCTTAAAAGATTTCCTTTAATTAAAGTATATATAGGTATTGTATATCCTGAATCATTTTGATGTGTATTTTGTGTTTTGGTATATAAGGGATGTGTTGTACCAAAGTTATATTCCGTACCAAATCCAACCTCTATAAAACTTTTATTAAATGGTATAAATTCGAGGCCTAAAGTAAATCCTGGTTCACTCAAATTATGTGTTGAGTTGGCTGATATTTTTATATCCTTACTTCTACCTCTATAAAAATCATAACCACTCTTAATTTGTACTTCCCAAGCAAAAACATTTAACGCAGATAAAGATAATGCTATAATTCCAAGTTTTCTCATACTTTTTCCTCCGTATCATATTTTTAGTATCAAATATTTCTCACGTATTATACAACTATTAGCTAAAATTAACAAATAAAAAAAATGAGTTTGGCAGTTACCGATTTTCCCGTTAACACAGTATCTTAGGCGTATACAGGCTTAACTGCCGGGTTCGAAATGTTTCCGGGTGTATCCCTGTAGCTATTACTACCAAACTCTTTTTTTGGACAATTAGAAATAAATAGTTAGGTAAAAAGATCTTTCCTCTTCTTT
>NZ_LOQG01000031.1 GCF_001517835.1 Caviibacter abscessus | reverse complement strand
TACATTAATTACCATAAATAGACCTCCTATTTGTTTTATGATATATTATACCTTATATATTTTTTTGATATGGAAAATTTGACTCTTATCATTTGTAAAATATATTTAAATTTTAAACGGAAAACCTAGCGAAAAAAATCACCATTTAATATTATATTTATCTCTGTTATTACTAATAATATTATCTTCTTTGTAAACCATGCCGTCATTTCAGTTAAAAATATGCACTTTATAACAATTCTTTTTGTATCACTATGATACAAACTATTTTACTTTTTAATAAATCAAATATAGTCTACAAAAAGGTTGACTTTATTTATTTCATGTTATTTTATAACTACTCTTTGTAACTTAAATATTATTTAAAATAACTATATTTATGGTAATTAATGTA
>NZ_LOQG01000030.1 GCF_001517835.1 Caviibacter abscessus | reverse complement strand
ATTTGTATGATATAACAAACCTTCTTCTATTTGTTCTCCAATTCTCATTAGTGGATTTAGAGCTGATAAAGGATCTTGAAATATCATTCCTATTTTATTTCCTCTTATTTTATTATATTCATTTTCATTTAAACCTACTAAGTTTTTATTCTGGAAATTAATTTCTCCGTCAATTTTCGTATAAAAGATGTTTATTATAATGCAGTTGACAATGTAGATATAAGCTTAAGACGTAATGAAGTTTTGGCAATAGTTGGAGAATCAGGGTGTGGAAAAAGCACACTTGCAACATCTATTATAGGACTAAATAACCCAATTAATACGCAAATATACGGAGACATTACTTTCCAGAATAAAAACTAAGTAGGTTTAAATGAAAATGAATATAATAAACTAAGATGAAATAAAATAGGAATGATATTTAAAGATCCGTTCTCTACTCTAAATCCACTAATGAGAATTTGA
>NZ_LOQG01000029.1 GCF_001517835.1 Caviibacter abscessus | reverse complement strand
AGATACATTAGTTCATACTGATTTTGTACAGGCTTTAGGTCATATTTCATTAAATTTTAGTAATATAGATATAGATGCAATAACATTTAGTTCACATAAGATATATGGACCAAAAGGAATTGGAGCGGTGTATATAAAAAAAGGAGTGAAAATAAAACAACAAAGTTTTGGTTCAAATGTAGAAAATAAGTTTACAAAAAGAACAATGCCAAATGAATTGGTATTTGGTTTTTTAAAAGCTATGGAGCTATTATCTGAAAAAGATATAGAAAAACTTGCGGAAATTAAAAATTATACAATATCAGTCAACATTAATAAATTTTGGTAATATTTTTCTTAAGTCTTCTGCTTTTTTCTCCATATTTTTTACATCATTTGATACGTAAAAAACCTGTCCATCTCTGCTTATTTCTTTTAAAATTATTTTTTGTAATTCTTTTTCACATATATTATGTTTTATTTCTGTTTTAACAGGTACTCT
>NZ_LOQG01000028.1 GCF_001517835.1 Caviibacter abscessus | reverse complement strand
GTATCATTTACAATTTTTATGGTCATATACTATTTTATACCTAATACTAATGTAAGTTTTAAATCAAGTTTTATTTCTTCTTTACTTGTTGTATTATCACTTTGGATTTTAAGTATGTTTTATCAATTACTTCAAAGTTCTATTTCTAAATATAATACGATATATGGAAGTTTAGCGTTTGTCCCACTTTTTTTAATATGGGTAAAATATATATGGATAATAATTTTAAAATCTCTA